>NZ_JAUSTY010000028.1 GCF_030813115.1 Bacillus horti
TACCATTGGTTACATGTCACCAGTGCGCTTTGAGCAACTCTATTATCAGGAAGTTGCGTAACTTATTGTGTCTACTTTATTGACAGAAGAGCAAAGTGACTAAATCTAGTTAGGAATGAAGCCAATGAAGTATATCCTTAAAATGAAATGGTTAGTCCTCATTCTTTGGCTCGTAGCATCCGTAGCATTAGCTGTAACTGCCCCTAATCTGTCTCATTTAGTGCGTGATAAAGGTCAGATTAGTGTTCCCGATGGGTACTCTTCAAGCTTTGCCCAGCAATTACTTAGAGAAATGAGAAGTCAAAGTCAATCTACTACAGGGAGCTCTGAACTGCCTCCTGACTCTAGTGATACAAAAAGACCTACTCCTCCTAGCCCACTTACTTCAGTTGTTCTTGTCCTGCATAATCAAGATCCAATCCGAACAAATTTAAATGAGGCCGAAAGAGCAATTCAGCTACTTGAGGAAAATAAAAATGAATTAGAAATTAGCTCTATCACGACTCATTTTAAGAGAGCTGAATTAGCTAACCAATTGGTATCCAATGACGAGAGAACAGTCCTAGCCTTTCTTAACATAAGGTTATCCATGATTGATAACCCAGAAAATTTACAAATGCTTTATGACACACTAGAAGGAATTTCTTTAGAGCACTATTTTACTAGTAATTGGATGATTGAAAATGATGTCTTACAAAGCTCACAGGTAGGATTAAAGCGAACGGAAATGCTTACTGTCATTTTTATTCTTGTTGTGTTACTCCTAGTCTTCCGTTCAGTTGTTGCTCCTTTAATACCCATGGTTACAGTTGGGGTAAGCTACATCATTTCTCAGTCGATTGTTGCTTATTTAGCAGAATATATAGATTTTCCTTTATCAACATTTACTCAAATTTTTATGGTAGCTGTATTATTTGGGATAGGTACGGATTACTGTATCCTTTTAATCAGTCGATTTAAAGAAGAATTAGCCAAAAGTAGAACCTCAAGTGAAGCCGTTATTAATACCTACAAGACAGCAGGAAAAACAGTCTTTTATGCCTCACTAGCTGGAATTGTAGGGTTTGGGTCAATTGGCTTTTCTACATTTATCGTCTTTCAATCTGCCGCCGCCGTAGCGATTGGTGTATTTATTCTGCTTTTAGCTTTGGTTACACTAGTCCCTGTCTTCTTAGCCTTATTAGGAGAAAGGATTTTTTGGCCAAGAAAGAAAAGCCTTAGTCATACTGAGAGTAGGTTTTGGAGCTTTGCTGGACGTTTTTCATTCAAACGCCCTATCATTACCTTACTTCTTCTCGTACTTGTTGTTGTCCCTCTATTGTTTAATTATAAGGGGAATCTTTCCTTTAATTCACTAGAGGAAATCGGAGATGGATATGCATCTGTGCGGGGCTTTAATCTCATTGCGCAATCCTTTGGGCCCGGACAGACATTGCCCGGGAGAATTGTTTTGAAGTCTTCTAGGCCGTTGGATAATCAGAATGATTTAGCTATTATAGAACAAATCAGTGGTGAAGTGGCAGCGATTAATGGTATACATTCTGTACGAAGTGTAACAAGACCATTTGGAGAAACAATTCCTGAGCTGCTTGTTACATCTCAAGCCGGAACGTTAGAGGATGGTTTGGAGGAAGGCTACGACGGACTTTCACTCATAAGGCGTGGATTAATTGAAACAAACATAGAGCTTAAACAATCTATTCCAGAGTTTGGCTTTGCTACAAATAGTGTTGGAGATCTTCTCCAAGGAACAACTGCACTTAAGCATGGGATAACTGAGCTTGGAACAGGATTGAAGCAAATCGAGGATGGGTTGCATGAAGGCTCAAGAGGAGCAAATGAAATCAAGAATGGCTTAGAGGAAGCAAGAGCCCAAACGGAACAATTGATTTTCTATTTAGAACGGCTTCATGAAGGATATACCGAGCTTGAGGAAGGTATTAGTGAATTTGAACAGCGTTACAGTTCTATTGAGGAAAATATGAGTCAGCTCGAAGATATCCTTGAATCTGCCGATCAACATGTTCAGAGCTTAGAAGCTCGCTACCCAGAGCTTACCGGCGATAATGATTTTGAGGCGTTACGAGATGCACTTGAGCTATCTCAAAACGCTACTGAGCAAATGAGTTCTTTAAACGAGGAATTCTCCGAATTTAGTGGTCAAGTACGAGAAGCAAATCAGGGCTTAAGTGAAATTATTGATGGACAGCGTCTTTTAGCAGAAGGACTGCAAGAGTTAAGAGATGGCGTTGCTCTCTTGCAAAATGGGATTGAACAAGCGGCACAGGGGCAAAACGAAGCAAGAAGTCATCTTCCTAGTTTTTCATCTGGATTAGATGAAATGTATACTGGACAGACCTTGCTCAAACAAGCATTTGAAGAGCTAGATGAACAAATTCAAGCTTTAACTGAAGGATTAGAGCAAAGCACAGACGGATTAGAGCAAGTAACACTTGGCTTAAATGATGCTAGAGACTACCTACAGGATCTCAGCTCCTCAGGGTCAAGAATTGGCTGGTTTCTCCCTTCTGCCGTTATGCAAAGAGCAGAAATGGATACAGCGATGAACACGTATATGTCAGCAGACCGAAACATTACCAGCTTTGACGTGATCTTTTCTGATAATCCATACGCCGAAAATACACTTAGACGCATCAATGAGATTGAAACAGCAATTATGCGAGCTATTACAGGAACAGGACTTGAAGCTCAATTTGCCATTGGTGGTGTGACAAGTGTTTACCATGATCTAAGTCTAATTTCAAACTCAGACTTTAATCGTACGATTGTGATTATGTTACTTGGTATCTTTGTCATTCTTGTTGTCCTTTTACGTTCATTGCTTATGCCCATTTATCTTATTTTATCGCTTATCTTGTCCTACTACACCTCGTTGGCAGTGACAGAGCTTATCTTTGTGGATATATTGGGCTATTCAGGAATCAGTTGGTCTGTTCCCTTCTTCTCCTTCGTTCTTTTAATCGCTTTAGGTGTAGATTACTGTATGTTCTTGATGCATCGATTCAATGAATACACTGCATTTTCAGTTGAAGAAGCTATGCAGCGTGCTATGCGAAATATGGGAACAGTTATTATTTCAGCTGTGATTATCCTTGGAGGTACCTTCTCTGCGATGTTCCCATCGGGTGTGCTTTCACTCCTACAAATTGCTACAATGATGCTCACTGGCTTGCTTCTATACACGTTTGTGTTCCTGCCATTCTTTACTCCAATAATGATTAAGCTATTCCATACAGCTAACTGGTGGCCTTTTCAACGAGCGGGAAAGCCAAAATTCAAAAATGAAGATGAAAATGAACAAGACCTTATTGGAAACTAAAGTGGAGGTTGAGAAAAGCAGTTAATCCAAAGTAATCGTGTTTTATACCTTTATGAGTTCTAACGGACATATTTGCACCTTAGCCGAGTTGTTCTGAGCTCTACAAATTCTAACGGACATATCTGCTCCTTAGACGAGTTTTTGAATGAAAATGGTTGTTTTTTTCATTCTAAGAGTCTCGTATGTCCGTTAGAAATCGAATTAGCTAAAAATCACTCTCTAAGAGTCTCATATGTCCGTTACAGATGAAGGTAGTCTTTTTTGTCTTTTCACATGGTATTTCAGCTACAATTTCACTGTTTCTATGTGTGCTAAATACCCCTATTTAAAAGCCATGGTCGCTTTTACAGCCTTCTGCCAGCCTTCGTAAAACCCATCAGCTTTATCCTTCTCCATTTCAGGAGTAAACGTATGATCTACATTCCATTGCTTCTCAATTTCTTCTTTACTCTCCCAATATCCAACTGCTAAGCCTGCTAGATAGGCAGCTCCAAGAGCTGTCGTCTCATTCACAACTGGACGTTCAACAGATACACCTAAAATATCACTTTGGAACTGCATTAAGAAGTTATTCATAACAGCTCCACCATCTACCCTTAGCGCTTTTAGCGAAATATTAGAGTCAGCTTCCATGGCATCTAATACATCCTTGGTTTGATAGGCTAATGATTCAAGCGTAGCGCGAACAAAGTGCTCTTTCGTTGTTCCTCGTGTAAGGCCAAAGACAGCCCCTCGTACATCACTATCCCAATACGGGGTACCTAATCCAACAAATGCAGGAACGATATAGACCCCATCCGTAGACTCTACCTTTGTAGCATATCGTTCACTTTCAGGCGCATCACGGAACATCCGTAGCCCATCTCTTAACCATTGAATAGCCGATCCCGCTACAAAAATACTTCCCTCGAGGGCATACTCTACCTTTCCGTCTAGTCCCCAAGCTAATGTCGTCAATAAGCCATGGTCTGATCTTACTGCTTTTTCACCTGTATTCATCAGCATAAAACAGCCAGTGCCATATGTGTTTTTAGCCATTCCTGCTTGATAGCATGCCTGACCAAATAAAGCAGCCTGCTGGTCACCAGCTACTCCTGCAATAGGAACTGAATGACCAAAGAAATGATAGTCCGCAGTATGGGCATACACCTCAGAAGAAGGTCTTACCTCTGGTAGCATAGATTTCGGAACAGTGAGAATGTCTAATAGCTCCTCATCCCATTTTAAATCATAGATGTTATACATCAGTGTTCTTGAAGCGTTCGAGTAATCTGTCACATGTGCGCTTCCACCTGAGAGCTTCCAAATAAGCCAGCTGTCTATCGTACCAAATAAAAGCTCTCCCCGATCAGCTTTTTCTCTTGCTCCCTCAATATGATCAAGAATCCATTTTACCTTTGTTCCTGAAAAATAAGCATCTATTAATAAGCCTGTTTTATCACGAAATAGATCATTATATCCCTTTTCTTTTAGCTCTTCACAAATTTCACTCGTTTGCCTAGATTGCCATACAATCGCATTGTAAATAGGCTTTCCTGTGTTCTTATCCCATACGACTGTTGTTTCCCGCTGATTTGTTATCCCTATTCCTGCTATTTCCTCTGGCTTAATATCATTTTCTGATAGCAGCTGAGCCATAACGGCTAGAATAGTTCCCCATATTTCATTTGCGTTATGCTCAACCCAGCCTGGCTTAGGGAAGTGCTGTGTAAATTCCTTTTGGGCAACATGAACAACTTCACCTTGTTTATTGAAAAGAATAGCTCTCGAACTTGTGGTCCCTTGATCAAGCGCTAAGATATACCGACTCATTTTCTCATCCCCCAATTCAACGTTATACTTTTATTATACTGAACTTGTGGTCTTTCCACTTCTTTCTACTTTATCTTGATTAGCATAGGCAGCAACAACAACTGCAGCAATAATTGCACTTACGATCCAAAAGAAAATGCTCGTTTGACCAACAAACAATTGGGCGTAAAACAATGCCCCGTACACTCCACCAATGATCGGACCTACAACAGGCACCCAGGAGTAGCTCCAATCTGAACTCCCTTTCCCAGCTATCGGTAATAAAAAGTGGGCAATTCTTGGTCCAAGATCACGAGCCGGGTTGATGGCATAACCAGTTGTTCCCCCAAGAGATAAACCAATAGCAACAATCAGAAAGCCAACAATAAATGGATTTAAGCCGTCAGCAAATTGGTTAGCGCCAATGAACATTAAGCCTAATACTAAGACAAATGTACCAATGATTTCACTAAGAAGATTGGCTGGCGTGTTTTTAACTGCCGGTGCCGTAGAGAAAACAGCTAGCTTAGTCCCTTGATCACTCGTCTCTCTCCAATGAGGCAGATAGTGTAAGTAGACGATCATCCCTCCAATAATAGCCCCTAGCATTTGAGCAATAATATACAATGGAACATCTGCCCAAGGAAATTCTCCTATAGATGCCAGCCCCAAAGTTACAGCAGGATTAATATGTGCACCACTAAAGCTACCTACGGCATAAACAGCCATAGCGACCGCTAAGCCCCAGCCTAATGTAATGACTATCCAGCCAGAGCCTTCGGCCTTTGATTTCTTTAATACTACACCACCGACAACTCCACCTCCAAGTATAATCAAAATCATGGTCCCAATAAGCTCACCAATAAATGCAGACATGTAGCATTCCCCTTTCATTTTTTAGAAGCCAATTTCTTTTCAAAATGACTCAAAAAACAAAAACTCAAAATTACGTAGGGATGGATAACTAGTAGTCATTTTATTTTTTTAAAAAATTAACGATTGAGAGCATCGCCTCTTCTTCATCATCCCCTTCCACCTTAACTCTTACGGTTTCTCCTTGCTTGATAGAGGAGCTCATCATGCTAAGCACACTCTTTACGTTTACTTTCTTCTTTCCATTATCTAGCACAATGGTACTATGGAATGCTTTAGCCAACTTGACAAGCTCCGCAGCAGGTCTGGCGTGTAGGCCGTTCTCAAAAGTAATCAACACTTCCTTCTCTACCATGCCTGCATTCACTCCCAAGTCATTCTTATTATCTAGATCAGGGCTACACATTAAGATCGCTCTAGCTTATTTAATTGCTTGGTACTCTCTGCTGCAGCTACTACTTCATCTAATGAGCTACCACACCCAGCTTCTATTGCAGCAGCATAAGCACCCTCTACTAATGGAGCATCAGCTATTCTAACTAAGCCTGACTCCCCTAACATCTCTATAGCCATTTCAGCATTAAGCAGAGCACTTCCCAAGTCAAACAATATAACCGTTCCCATTGGAGA
The DNA here is from genome assembly GCF_030813115.1 of Bacillus horti. Taxonomy (NCBI): domain Bacteria; kingdom Bacillati; phylum Bacillota; class Bacilli; order Caryophanales; family Bacillaceae; genus Caldalkalibacillus; species Caldalkalibacillus horti. Next base: position 6,635 of record NZ_JAUSTY010000028.1, read on the forward strand.
ATGAACTCGTTGAATGGCATCTTTTATCTCAAGCATATTTGTACCAAGATCTCCATTTGCTCCGCCTGAACAGGCAATCTGGACATTTGGTTCAATTTGCTGAATTAATCGCTTTAATCCCTGTACAATATGATAGCTATGGGAAATAAGAACAAGCCCTACATTAACCTTCTCCACCTAGGTGCCCTCCCTCTTGATAGACTTCAGCCAAAGCTTCAAAAAGTAAAGCAGATGAGGCAGCACCTGGATCAATATGTCCCTTAGCTCGTTCTCCTAGATATGTGGCACGTCCTTTTTTAGCCTGCATTTCCTTTGTCTTATCCACATGTCGATGAACATCTTCTACAAACTCCATCCAATCCATAGAACTATGATTTGCTTGAATAAAATGGATAGCTGGTTCCCATACATCAATCATCGTTTTGTCCAATACCATTGCTTTACCACGTAGCTTGATTCCTGAAAGTGCCTCTAGCAAGCCCTCCCCTAATTCTTGTACATCCACGACTACTTTATCTTTAAAAAACAAAGAAGCTTTTAAAAAAGCTGTTCCATATAACGGTCCTGAAGCTCCCCCAACCTTTGATAGCAATGTCATGGCTGTATCCTTGAAAACAGCTCCTATATCCGTATAGCTCGTCTTCTCCAAACTGGCTACTACTTCTTGAAAACCCCGACACATATTTAACCCGTGATCCCCATCGCCTGTTGCCTGATCTAAATCTGTAAGGTACTCTTTGTGCCGCTGTATGTTTTCATTAGCTTTTTTCATCCAACCTATTGCTTCATTTACTCCGAATCTCATTTTCATTCCACCTCAGCTAGTAAGTGCTACCACTTCTTAAAAGCGATCGTATCTGCCCTAGCATCAAGCAATTCAGTTAAGTGTTCGTCTAGATGCAGGATTGAAACGGAACAACCTGCCATTTCAAGTGCTGTCATGTATTCCCCCACAAATGTATCGTGAACTTGTATTTGCTTTTCTCTTAGAAGCTCAGCTACTCTCTTATTAATGATATATAGCTCCATTAAAGGAGTAGAGCCTAGACCATTGACCATAACGGCTACTTTATCAGTAGGGCTTATCTGTAGCTCATCTAGAACTTTCGTAAGTAAAATTTCTGCAATCGTATCTGCTGACTGTATGTCACTTTTCTTAATCCCCGGCTCCCCATGAATACCCATTCCTATTTCCATTTCCTTCTCACCAAGCTCAAAGCCAGGCTTCCCAGCCGCTGGAATGGTACATGCTGATAAGGCCATGCCCATTGACTTAACGTTTTGTATAACCTTATTGGCTACAGCCACTACCTCCTCTAAAGTTGCCCCACTTTCAGCCATAGCTCCTGCGATTTTGTGAACTAGAACCGTACCAGCTATTCCACGTCTTCCTGTTGTGTACAGACTATCCTCTACGGCTACATCATCATTAACAATAACCTGTGCTACTTTTATCCCTTCAGCTTCAGCCATTTCTGCAGCCATTTCAAAATTAAGGACATCTCCCGTATAGTTTTTTATGATGAGTAAAACACCTTGACCACCATCAACGGCTTTTATCGCTTCAAAGACTTGATCTGGAGTTGGAGAGGTAAACACTTCACCAGCTACAGCTCCATCTAACATCCCTTGACCTACATAACCTGCATGGGATGGCTCATGCCCACTGCCGCCACCACTTACTAATGCTACTTTGCCTTGAACAGGAGCATCCGCTCGAACGAGTACACTAGTGTTTTGTAAGCGTTTTAGTTTTGTGCCATGAGCAGCTACCATTCCATCTAACATTTCCTCTACAACCTGATTCGGATCATTGACCAACTTCTTCACCTAGCTACCCTCCCTTTTCTCATTTCGTTAATAATGTATATGCAACAGCTAGCCTAATATGAAAATGGAAACAGCAAAAAAAAGCGAGTGGTAGCCCGCTTTTTTAAATATTTTTTTTAGATTATAGACAAGTTTCCTGTGTAGATTTTATAGTACTCGAACCTCTGATCAATCAGATTAAAAGGATGGAAGATTATCTAAGTTGTTTGTTGGATCTCCATCAGCATTTCCTCTAAGATGCGGGTCCCCATCCTTCCCCATAAATACATTTACACCTGCTATCTCACCATTTTGAGCTTCTTTTTGAGCATCCTTATAATGTAAAACTCTACCACTCGAAGTTTTTAGTTGAACAATATCTCCATCACCGTTTTTTCTAACCGCTACGATTGTTTCTTTTAGCTCCATTCTATTCATCCTCCTACATATAATTTTGACCGTTGTTCTAACCATTTTCTATTCCATCTTTAATTAAAGGCTAACAAACCTTTTTATCCATACATTTGCTTAGTTGTTCTCCAATTATTTCTTAATTAAATTGCCCAACTCAGGAAAAGCTATACGTAAAAGGAGGGTTAAAGTATGGCGCGAAAACGCTTATTAGTTCCAGAAGCCGAGGAAGGTATGCAGCAGTTGAAAAAGAAAGTGATGGCTGAAGCTGGATACTCGGTTGATCCCAAACAGCCTGATCACGTGAAATATGAAGTAGCAAAGGATCTAAATATTCCCCTACATGAAAAAAATAATGGTCAATTACGTTCACAAGATGCTGGAAAAATTGGTGGTCAAATCGGAGGACGAATGGTTAAGGAGTTGATCCGTTCCGCTCAAGAACACTTGTCCAAAACAAAGCATTAAAGAAAGGAGCAATTATGAAACAAAATATTTTGTCTGTAAAAAAAAGCAAACATGGTCGCTTAAATCATTCATGGGTTAGATGGCTAATTTCTATAGTATCCTGCATCTTCTTTGTTTCAAGTAGTTTTTCTGTTCCTTTTATAAAAAATGATAATTTCAGTCCCCTTGCATCTGCTCAAAATTACTCAAATAAACCTATTCATTGGGGGCTCAAAAGAAGTACTAACCAGAAGCCCCCTTCAGCAGGAGCTGAATATGAACAAATATTAGAGAAGTATGACTCGTTTTTTCTAGGAGACACCAGTAAAAAAGTCGTTTATCTTACCTTTGATAATGGCTACGAAAACGGCTATACTCATGCTATTTTAGACACATTAAAGGAAAAGCAAGTACCTGCCATATTCTTTATCACTGGTCATTACATTAAGGATCAGCCTGATCTTGTAAAACGAATGATTAAAGAGGGACATCTTGTAGGAAATCATTCCTGGCATCATCCAGATTTTACTGAGGTCAGTGACCAGAAGCTAAAGAATGAGCTGGAGAGCCTGAAGCAAGAATTTTATGCCTTAACGGGTAGTAAAAATATGAACTACCTTCGACCACCAAGAGGAATTTTCAGTGAACGAACGTTAGCTCTTTCGCGGGATTTAGGCTATACAAATGTGTTTTGGTCCCTCGCGTATATCGATTGGAAAACAGACCAACAACGAGGCAGGCAATTCGCATATGATCAAATTATGAAACAAATCCATCCAGGAGCTATTCTTTTACTTCACTCCGTATCGAAGGATAATGCTGAAGCTCTAGGACAAGTTATTGATGACCTTCATAAGCAAGGCTATAGCTTTAGAAGCTTGGATGATTTAGTTATTGAAAAGCATGGGTTACCAAGTGAGGTAATACACTAAATAAAGTTGAAGGAACCAAGATTAAATTCTTGGTTTTTTATTGTTGTGCTCACAGAGAATGTTAAAATAACATACCTTGACGATGGAATGGAAGAACGAATGAAGCAAATAGAAAATAATAAATTAACTCTTACTCCCATTACAATACAAGTCAAATAAAAGCGGGCTTCTCTTATCTTCATAAGTAAGAAGCTCCGCTTTTCTTGATTTTATCTTCAACCTTTAAAAACATAGCATTGACTTGGTTTAATGACCTACTCCCTAGTTTCCCGCTTTAGCTTTACCTAACAGAAATTGAAGAATCACATGAGCCGCAACTCGGCTTGTCATATCTCTTACATCTAACGAAGGATCAATTTCTACAATATCCATCCCATGCACTTTTGGGTGCTGGGCTAGTGTATAGATGGCGGACAACAATGTCTGACTGTCCATTCCACCAGGACCAATGGCTGGACAGCCTGGAGCAAACGCCTGATCTAGCACATCCATATCTACAGAAATGTAAATGCTATCTACTTTATTCTCTAGCGATTTTACACTTTCTGCAATAATATCCTCGATCCGATTATGCTGAATATCCTTCATGGTCCATACCTTTACCCCTTGCTCCTGAGCATATTGGTGATACACCATTCCGTTAGAGAAATTACGAATTCCAATTTGAATTAAATCCTCTCCTTTAATTGACTCTGCTTCAAGTAAACCTCTGAAAGGGGTTCCGTTAGATGGTCCCCCATCCTCTAAATTACGAAGGTCATGATGAGCATCAAATTGAATGACCCCCACCCTACCTCTAGCCTGAGCAAAAGCTTTTAAACTGGGACAGCTAATGGAATGATCGCCACCTAGTAGGATAGGAATAATATCAGGATAGAGGCGATAGAGCTCTGCAACACTTCGTTCAATCCTTTGATGACATTCAACTAAGTTAGTAACATGCATACTTACGTCACCGAAATCTGTTACCATGCGAGGTGATAGATCAATTTCATCCTCAATCGCATATGTGGTGAATGCACTTAGTGCTTTACGAATGGTTGTCGGAGCTCCTGCAGCTCCAGATGCACTTATTGACGTTTTAGACAAAGGTAAGCCAACTAAACCAAATCGAGAAGCGTCCTCCCCATTCCAATTCTCCAAGAGCTGATTCGCTTTAGTAACTCCCCGATCCACAAATATAGCCTCACTGGAGGGAAGAATATGTCCAATACCCTTCTTCATTACGCCTGCCTCCTTCTGTACACGATTTTACCATCCTTAATCACAGTATTCGTATGATTGACAGCGTAATGATACGGAATATAAAGGTAGTTAGGAGCGTCCCATAGTACAATGTCAGCGCTGCGCTGAAAAGCAATTTGTCCTCGCTCTGCACCGACTCCAATAGCATGAGCTGCATTCACTGTGACGGCATACCAGATTTCTTCTGGTGTCATGCGAAGCTGTAACGCAGCAAGTGTCATGATAAATTGAAGATTTTCTGTCGGACAGCTTCCTGGATTAAAATCAGTAGCTAAAGCAACAATGGCATCCGCTTCAAGCATATCTCTCGCGCGAGCTGGGGTAGGTTTACCAAGATAAAATGAAGTACCCGGTAATAGACAGGCAACTACTCCTTCTTCTGCCAATCTCTTAATCCCTTCATCAGACGTTCCGACCAAGTGATCTGCAGATCTCGCTCCAAGCTCAGCGGCTAGCTCAGCCCCTCCAAGAGGATCTATTTCATCCGCATGGATTTTTAGTTCAAAGCCTTTTTCCTTCGCCTGACTAAGAAACTTCCTAGATTGCTCAATACTAAACACACCTGTTTCACAGAAAATATCAACAAACTGAGCGAGATCCTCTTCTTGAATTTGCCCTAAAAGCTCCAGCATTGAAGTTAGAAAATCATCTGGTCTTTCTTTGTATTCCTGTGGAATAGCATGAGCGCCAAGAAAGGTAGAGATGATGTCCATGGTATGTGATTTCTGTAGCTTTTTAACGACTCTCAGCTGTTTGAGCTCCGTTTCCCAATCTAAACCGTATCCACTTTTAGCTTCTACCGTCGTAATCCCGTAGGAATGCATTCTATCTAAGTGAAAGGTAGCTTTTTTTACTAGCTCCTCCTCAGACGTTTCCCTTGTCATTTTAACGGTTGAGAGTATCCCTCCACCCTGCTTCAGAATGTCAAGATAAGGAACACCAGCCTGCTTTAGAGCAAGCTCATGCTCACGAGAGCCTCCAAACACAAGATGTGTATGAGGATCAACAAGACCAGGAGTAACTAGCTTCCCTTGGCAATCCATTTTCTCTTTAGCTGTTATAACAGAAGTAGCCTGAACAACTTCTTCATTCGAACCGATCCACGTAACCTTCCCATCTTTAATACCAACAGCCGCATGCTCAAGTACTTCTAATTTCTGCATTTGTTTACCTCTTACCGGCTCCGTACCCACATCCATTGTTAACAGCTGACCTATGTTATATAAAAGCAAATCAAAGTTATGGCTCATTCTGCTCCTCCCATTCTCTAGTAATTTCGTGACATTAGTGACTTTATTCTTGTGATTCATGCTCTCTTCACTAGTTTAATATTGATTTTAGGAATAAACCTATAAACAAATTATAATCTTGCTCTTATCTAAAAAATGCTATGCTTACTTCTCCAGGTCTTAAGACAAACGATTCATAGGAATAACGACACCATGCTTCTCAGCCATTTCCTGCGCTAACTCATAGCCTGCATCTGCGTGACGGATAATGCCCATTCCTGGATCAGTTGTCAGTACACTAGCGAGCTTCTGTGCAGCATTATCTGATCCGTCAGCTACCACTACCATACCCGAATGAAGAGAGTAACCCATCCCTACTCCTCCTCCATGATGGAAGGAAACCCAGCTAGCTCCTGCTGCTGTGTTCAGCAACGCATTCAGTACGGCCCAATCCCCAATCGCATCACTACCATCCTTCATTCCTTCGGTTTCACGATTTGGTGAAGCAACTGAACCACAATCTAAGTGATCACGACCAATGACAATCGGTGCTTTTAGCTTCCCTTTGCGCACTAAATCATTAATCGCTAAGCCCATCTTCACTCTTTCGCCATAGCCTAGCCAGCAAATTCTAGACGGAAGACCTTGGAAGGCCACTCTTTCCTGAGCCATATCAATCCAGCGGTGTAATCCCTCATTGTCTGGGAACAACTCTTTAATTAAGGCATCAGTAACGTAAATATCTTCAGGATCACCTGAGAGTGCTGCCCAACGGAAAGGTCCCTTCCCTTCACAGAACAATGGTCTGATATAGGCCGGGACAAAGCCTGGGAAGTCAAAGGCATTCTCTACACCTTCATCCTTAGCTACTTGACGGATGTTATTCCCGTAATCAAAAACGATTGCTCCTCCAGCCTGTAACTGTAACATCGCTTCAACATGCTTAGCCATACTCTGTTTGGCTTTTTGCATATAGGTTTGAGGGTCATTCGCTCGCATTTCGGACGCTCTCTCTAAGGAGAAGCCCTCCGGAACATAGCCATTTAAAGGATCATGAGCAGATGTCTGGTCTGTTACAATATCAATAGGAACTTTTCTAGCTATAAGTTCAGGTAAAATCTCAGCTGCATTCCCCACTAATCCAATAGATAGAGCGACCTTATTCTTTTTAGCTTCTACAGCCCACTCAATAGCTTCATCAAGGGAGTCTGTCATCTTATCACAGTACTTTGTGTGGATTCTCTTTTCAATTCTCTCAGGATCAATTTCAATAGCTAGAACGACCCCTTCATTCATCGTAACAGCTAAAGGCTGGGCACCACCCATTCCTCCTAATCCCGCTGTTACAGTCAGGGTTCCTTTTAACGAACCGTCAAAATGCTTATTCGCTAACGCCAAAAATGTTTCATAAGTTCCCTGTAAAATACCCTGAGTACCAATATAAATCCAGCTTCCCGCTGTCATTTGCCCATACATTGTTAAGCCTTGTGCCTCAAGCTTCTGAAAGTTCTCCCAATCCGCCCATTTAGGTACTAGCACAGAATTGGCTAAAATGACACGGGGAGCACGCTCATGCGTACGAAAAACGCCAACAGGTTTACCAGATTGAACTAAGAGTGTCTCATCCTTTTCTAATTCTTTTAAAGCGTGAACAATACCATCATAGCAATCCCAATTTCGCGCTGCTTTACCGATTCCTCCATAGACCACTAATTCCTCTGGCTTTTCAGCCACTTCTGGATCTAGGTTATTCATAAGCATGCGCATAGCCGCTTCCTGCTCCCAACCCTTACACTCAAGCTCCAAGCCTTTTTTCACATGTACGATACGTTTGTCAGTCTGTTTCATTTTTATAGCCTCCCTGCTTTTATTTAATATGAATTAATTAAAATCCTTCATCACCTGCTATTCATCCTTCAACCTACAATTATTTCTATTGAAATGAAATCTTAATCTATTGAAGCTAAGTGCCCACAGCTTTCAAGATACGACGCAACACGTTCAATATCCTTAGCAAACTCTCGATCCTTGGTAATCGACGGGACGATTGATCTTGCATTATTGTAAGCCTGCTGTGTAAAAGAAGCCATTCGCTCAATTCCTCTAAACTCTACAGCTTGGAGGGCACAAATTAATTCTATAGCTAATACATTTCTAGCATTTTGTATGATCTGATACCCATGTCTTGCAGCAATCGTTCCCATGCTAACATGATCCTCCTGATTAGCTGAGGATGGAATGGAATCAACACTTGCTGGATGAGCTAACGTCTTGTTTTCGGAAACCAATGCTGCCGCACAGTATTGCATAATCATTGCTCCAGATTGCAGACCTGGCTGCGGACTCAAAAAGGGTGGTAGGTCATTAAGCTGTGGATTCACCAAACGTTCAACTCTTCTCTCAGAAATATTAGCTAGCTCAGCTAACCCAATCCCTAGAAAGTCCATGGCAAAGGCGATAGGCTGACCGTGAAAATTCCCCCCTGAAATAACCTTACCCTCATCTGTAAAAATTAACGGATTATCTGTAGCCGCATTGATCTCAATTTCTAGCTTCTCTTTGACATACCCAAGTACCTGCCAGCTTGCTCCATGAACCTGAGGAATACAGCGTAGAGAGTAAGCATCCTGGACTCTTAATTCTCCTTGCTTCGTTATTAATTGACTATCCTTTAGATATGTTCTAATCCGCTCTGCAACAGCAACCTGCTCCTTATATCCCCTAGCAACATGAACATCCTCATCAAATGCATCGATGATTCCCTGTAGCCCTTCTAAGGTGAGAGAAGCAATCTGATCAGCCTGGTACGCTAAGGTTTCAGCCTGCAAATAATTGATGACACCAACAGCCGTCATCGCCTGAGTCCCATTAATTAGAGCTAGCCCCTCCTTCGCCTTCAGTATCACTGGCTTTAAGCCCACTTGTTCCAATGCTTGCTCTGTAGCCATCTGTTTGCCTTGATATAGAACTTCGCCTTCTCCAACAAGCACTAAAGCCATATGAGCTAAAGGTGCTAGGTCTCCACTAGCTCCTAGTGAGCCTTGTGAAGGAATAACAGGATGAACTTGATGATTAATTAAATCTAATAGTAATTGAACCACTTCTTCACGTATTCCTGAAAAACCCTTTGCTAGCGCATTAGCACGAAGCAGTAGCATGGCTCTACTTACCTGCTCTGGTAAAGGCTCCCCTACACCACAGGCATGGCTACGAATTAAATTAATTTGAAGCTCTTCCACATCAGCTTTTTGAATGTAGACATCACTAAACTTCCCGAAGCCAGTTGTAATGCCATATACTACCTGGCCTTGTTCTACCATTTCTTCAACAAGCTCACGGCTCCTGTTCATCTTTTGACTACTTTCTGCAGATAGAGCCACCTTCGCCTTCCCATATACCACTTGATTAACCTGTTCAAGCGTTAAGTCCTGGCCGGTTATTGTAATCATAATACGACTCTCCTCATTTCATACTAAAGCCCACATCGTGACGTATCTTGTATGCTATTTTCAACTTTTTTTAGAATAAAAGCCTGTTTAACCACAATCAGTTCACTCCATACAGACATCACTCTTGTTAAAAATAGGCATCAAAAAAGGCTATATCAAAAAACATTCCCGAAAGAATGAACTGATATAGCCCCCTATTATCTATCAACTATGGGCTTCAAGCTTCATGTTATAAAACTAATTATAAATAAATTAAATATGGTTAATTCCTAAACCTGTCGCTTCATGCTCTAAGCCTTTTACTGGAGCTCCAATGGTTCCGTATAAGGCAACAGCAAGCCATTCTCCTTCTGCCTCATCCTCATAAGGCTTACCACGAACAACAGCAAAGCTTAAACCTACTGTTCTAAGCACAGTTCCGAGCTGTACTTGACCTCTTGTCACACCATATAGCGCTTCCATAATAGCGTGATACAAAGCATGCGTTTCCCTGTAACCAGACGATGAAATCACTCCGTTACGTTTTGCTGCTGTCTCAATAGCGGCTACAACCTTATGCGTTTCCATCGCTCCAGATTTCCCCTGACAGAACGTAAAACCAAGCTCTTTTAGTTGCTTAAAATATTCAGCTTGATCACTGTCAGGCCCTAGAAGGGCTAATTGAACAGCATTTTTTCCTATTCTATGATCCGCTTCGAAAGACATCCAGTACACCTTCTAATCGCCTATTTAAACTATTATCTAATGACTAGTAACTGTCTTTATTGTAATCAGCAATGCTTTGAATTGTCAATCATATCGACCTAAATGATTACGGATAATAAATCTCTCCTTGAAAAACAAATAAAATAGATTTATCATAATACATAGATATACGATGCATTGTTTTACAATATATAACTAAATGAAATGAGGTGGAGGACATGAAGGTCAACAAAGAACTATTAAAAGGAAGCACCGTTCCTATTATTCTATCCTTACTTGAAACTAAGGCCATGTACGGATATGAAATGATTAAAGAAATTGAAGCACAATCTGGAGGGATCTTTGCGTTTAAGGAAGGAACACTTTATCCTATCCTGCACCAGCTTGAAGCACAGAGTTGGGTTGAATCCTACTGGGACGAAACTCCTTCAAGGGGAAAACGAAAGCGTAAATATTATCGCATTACCAAGAAAGGACTTGGTCAATTACAGGAAAAGAAGAAGGAATGGCAGCTGTTTAGAACAACAGTAGATCGTGTGTTAGGAGGTAGTCATCCATGAACATCACAGATCACAAAAGGGTGCAAGAATACCTTAATGCCATTACACGGCATGTTAAAAATAAGAAAGCACATACTCACATTCAGCAGGAATTACTTACTCATGTTGAGGATTTAATTGAAGAGTACATAAAGGACGGTTATGGGCTTGAACAGGCTATAGACCAAGCCTTACTGCAAACAGGTAGCACCGAGCAGATTGGTAAGCAATTTCATAAGACATATGAGCTGAAATTGGATTGGCAGCTCTTGGGGTTAATTGTTCTCTTTATGGGATTAGGACTAGCCCTAATGTTTTCTGTAGACCAGGTTCTTTCTACCAATACTCAAAATCTCTTCATGAATAAAGTGGTAGCTGCTTGTCTTGGAATTGCTGTATTAATAGGGCTTGTTTACTTTAATTATAAAAAGCTACAACGCATCTCTTACCTTATGTTTTTTGTTAACCAATTGATTACTTTGTTTGTTCTTATAGATGGAGAAACTCTTATGGGAAAACCGTATCTTAGACTAGGTTTCCTTCAGCTAGATTACATAGCAACAATTTCTCCAATCGTAAGCATATTGGCAGTTGCAGGAATATTAGCTGGATTAAATTATACTACTAAAAAAAGCTGGTTTATCATCATAGGACTTTATTTGCTTCCAGTTTGGTTACTTTTAATGACATCTGGTTTCTTTTCAATAATTCTCTTTTCTGTTGCATTTGTTTTTCTACTGTTCAGATTACCAATAAATAGAAAGGTTCTTCTAACAGGATTAGGTACTGCTTTAGGTGTTCTAATTTTTATACTATCGTTTTGGCTTCCTGACTATATTCACATGCGTATTTTTTCATTTCTTTACTATCAAAACGATCCAATGGGGTCTGGATACGTCTATTATGCCTCAAAAACTATTATTGAAAATGCTGGCTGGTGGGGGCAATGGTTTCAAAATAACTCTCAGCTCTCCTTACTTCCAGCCGCACATACTAATTTTATTTTTAGCTACCTTGTGTATCAGCTTGGGTGGGTTTTGGCTGGAGTATTTATACTATTAAGCTTATACTTTATGTGGCGCATGACCCATTTAGCAAGTTATGTAACTGATTTATTTGGTTCTCTCTTAATGTCAGCAGTGATCTCAGTGTTTTGTGTACAAATCATATGGAGTATCGGAATGACCATTGGAGTCCTTCCTTTTATCAGTGTAAGTCTTCCACTCATTAGTCATGGTGGCACCCATTTTATTCTATCCATGCTATTGTTAGGTCTTTTACTTGGTGTGTACCGCCAAAAGAGTTACTCACAAATTAATAACCCTATTTAGTTATACGAAAGCTGTGGTGGGAAAAGTATAGATCCACCACAGCTTTAAATCAAAGAATAGAATAACGTTATGTCTTTTTTCACAACGCAATCTCTCACTCTTTATTATCTAATCTTCCTACTTTAAGAGCTATAGGCATGAAATTAGATAAGGTTTTACTATTGTAAATCATAGGACATTAACGATTCATCATAGTACTTCCCGTCAATTTTCATTGCTTTTTGCTCCACTCCATAAACGGTAAACCCTAAGCTTGAGTAGAGTTTTTTTGCCGCTTCATTCTCATTATTAACCATTAGAAGGATTTGCTCCATTCCTTTTAATTGGCTGGCTTGATGAATAATCTCTTTGATCAACCCTTTAGCTATTCCTTTGCCTTGATATTCAGGTGCTACATATAGTCCCAATAATGAACCTTTATGAGCCATTTTTTCATATGGTCTCTGCATAAACGCTCCTGTACCACAGAGCTTGTTATGATCGAAAACTCCTACTGTAAAACTAGCATACCCATCCACTTTATTTCCCTGCTCCAATTGCTCTCGGATCTGTTCAATGGTCTTTTCCTTCATTTCACTAGGAGACAAGGCAAATGAAAGTGGATTTTCTTTAATGGCTCTCGTACGTAATTGTAGATACTCTTCTGCGTCGTCTGCTGTTAGTTTTCTGTATTCCATTCCTACACCTCTTTATGTATCTAATGCTTTTCATATTCCATGCTTAACTTATCTATTATATCGTGACTTTTTGTTTAATTTCAATTTGACTGCCCTCTATCAGTTATTAATGTTGAACCGTTTCCTACAATTTCTCTTAATGGCTCTGCTAAAGTTTGATGTTGAATGGTAGTAACAGGTATATTTCTCTACGATTTAACCCATTCCTTAAGATAAGAGATTTTTTTGTGGGAGGAGAATACCGGTTGAGCCAGAAACAACATCGCAGAGAAAACATTATACATGTTCTTTATCGATTCAGCATGATTATTATAGGAGCAGCATTAGCAGCCATTGCAATTCAGCTGTTCTTGATTCCAAATAAAATCATTGATGGTGGTATCATAGGGATTTCACTCATTGTTAATTACCTGACCCCCCTTAGCTTTGGGCTACTTGTAATTTTGTTAAATCTCCCTTTTATATATTCTGGATACAAATATATTGGTAAAAGCTTTGTCATTTCAACGTTCCTCGGCATTCTCACATTAGCCATTGTCGAAACGTTCCTTGAACATTTGGAGGCTTTTACCCATCAGCCCATTTTAGCGGCTGTTTTTGGTGGCTTACTATTAGGTGTAGGCGTAGGGATGGTTATACGTCATGGCGGATCATTGGATGGAACAGAAATATTAGGAATCATCTTAACCAAACGATTACCTTTTTCTATCGGTGAATTTGTGATGTTTCTGAATGTGTTTATTTTTACTTGGGCTGGCTTCGTCTTTGGCTGGGAACAGGCAATGCTCTCCGTTATGACCTATTATATTGCCTATAAAGTAATTGATACGGTTGTTCAAGGCTTGGATGAAACGAAGGCAGTCTTGATTGTTTCGGATCATTTTGATGAACTTTCAAGCGCCATCATTCATCGTTTAGGAAGAACGGTTACTATGCTGAGTGGTAAAGGTGGGTACAAGAACATGGAGAAGGAAATTATTTACGTCGTCGTTACTAGACTAGAGGTAACAAAGTTAAAAAGTATTATTCATGACATTGACCGTCATGCCTTCATAACGATCATGAACACTCAGGAAGCGCAAGGCTCAAAATTTAAGTCAGCGATACATTAATTTTCGTAGTGATGTATATACACTAGTCTTGTGTCCATTTTCTCGTCTACATATGAAAAGCAAGCATAGCTTAACAAGTGAACCCTAGAAGCCTATCTCTTACAAAATGAGGATAAGAAGCTTGCTAAGGATCATCTGACGCTCTGCTTGCTTATATACGATATAAGTATTTAGTGTTAAAATCGTGATTTAGTTTAGCTTAATTTTCATTTTCTTTCACCTTTACTTAATACGGGATTCTACGAAATCTCTCTCTTTTCTGTCGTCTTTTCTTCCTAATGAGAAGATATGCTATTAGTAACAGAAATAAAGCATAAAGAATAACGGTAACCCACCACGCTCCATGTACAATCGGCATCAGGTTAGAATCATTTGAGCGGACAGCATGATTGTGTGCTGCCTCTTCAACACTGTTGGCATGTCCACTGATTTTCATATTCTGCTTCCGTTCTACTGATGATGTGTCGACAGGTAAAATTTCAACTTCAAACAGCTTTCTGTCTCCATCTCCCCAAACGTCAAGATAACCAGCATCATTCATTTCAACATTAGGCGTTTCGTTTTTAGCCACAGAGTAAGCAATATCCTCTGTTAGTTTGTGAGGCACACTTTTGGAATCGAGGAAGACACTTTCGCTTGAAAGCAAATGAGTATCGAAGTTTTCAAATCCATAATCTAAAAGCATTTGCATGTCCCTGTACATCGAGTCTGTCGTAGCTGCCTGTAAGGTGACTGCAATATACGCTGAACCATCTCGCTCTGCCGATCCTACAAGGGTTGGTCCTGACTGATTGACAAATCCATTCTTTACTCCAGTGGCTCCCTCATAATTATTGAGCAAACGATTATGATTATATAGAGTTGTAGCCCAGCTTTCTCCTATCCACTCCATCTCATAGGTGCCCACGATTTGGCGAAAAGCATCATTCTGCATAGCATATTTCGTAATCATAGCCATATCAAAAGCCGTTGTATAGTGATCTTCCGCAAATAAACCATGAGGGTTTGAAAAATGCGTGTCCTGTACACCAACTGTTTCTGTTAAAAAGCGATTCATTCTTTCAGCAAACAGCTCCTCAGATTGATCCATATGCTCAGCAATTGCTGTCCCTGCATCATTTCCAGAATTAATGAGCAATCCTTGTACGAGCTTCAAAAGTGTAACCTGTTCGCCTTCTTCAAGATAGACTCTTGTCCCATCCACATTTCTTGCCTTTTCACTTACAGTAACAATGTCGTCTAGGTTCCCTTGTTCAATAGCTATAATTCCTGTTACAATCTTTGTTATGCTGGCTGGGTACATTTGCTGTGAGGCATTTTTTTCGTACAGCACTTGTCCGGTATTGGCATTAACTAAAATGGCTGTCTGACTAGTCAGTGGTAAATCTTGAGCGGCAGTAAAATGTCCTACCTCTGAAAGTGTTAGCTTTTTTTCTGCTTGCTCTGCTTGAACTCCTCCGTGTTGCAGAAACAATACACTAAGCAATAACATGATAAATGACAGATTACGAATATTATCATTCCTGCTTGTCCACTTTTTTCTCAATGTCATCCCTCTTATCTGAAGTATGCCGCTACGGAATACCATTTATTTGTTCGTTACACCGAGGTAGAGCTCGTTTAACAGCTTGCGTTTTTCTTCAATGTAATGCTTATAGCTTTGGTTGTACGCTCTAGGCTCCTTCGGATTAGCAAACCTAGTAATCTTACCAGTCAGCGGATGTATGAATTTACTGGATGCCCCGCATCCCAAGCCCAAGATCGTTTGCTTTTCCTCCATGATCATAATATTATAGATGCTTTCTTTTCCTGGTAACGCATAGCCTACGTTTTCCAAATTACCTAGGATGTTTTTCTGTCTATACAAGTAATATGGCTCATAGCCTTCAGCAGCTGTCCATTTAGAAGCCATCTTCATCATTTGAATAACCTCTTCACGCCCGGCCACCTTATATTTTTCTTTGTTCTTTGTCATTGTTGAAGCACGCTTAAAGGATAATGTATGAACCGTTAGGGACTCTGGTCTAAGCTCCCTTGTTTTTTCAAGTGAAAGCTCAAGCTCAGCCAATCCCTCTCCTGGTAAACCAATAATTAAATCCATATTAATATTCGATAGACCCATTGAACGAGCCAGTTCATATTTCTCAATCGTTTCTTTTACCGTATGATGTCTGCCTATAGCGTCTAATGTTTCTTGCGTATAGGATTGTGGATTAATACTTATACGATCAATATTGTGCTTTCTTAACACGTTGATCTTATCAGGCGTAATTGTATCTGGACGTCCTGCCTCAACCGTTACCTCACGAACTTTTTCCATAGCAGGAAAATAACGATACATCTGCTCATAAAGAGCATCCATTTGCTCCGCTTCAATACTTGTAGGTGTTCCCCCACCAAAATAAATCGTTGTAATTCCGATATTGTTCTCCTTTAACCAATTACCCATTTCCTGTATCTCAAGATGAAGCCCTTCTAGGAAAGTACCAACAGAACCTTGCTGCCCTTTAATATCATAGGCAGGAAACGTACAGTAGGCACATTTCGTCGGACAAAAAGGAATTCCTATATAAATGCTGATTTCATTTTCTAAATGATGTAAATCTGGTACGACAGCAAGCTGACGATCAATAATCTGTTGCATAAGCTGTACTTTTTCAGAGACTATTTGATAGTCATGAATGAGCTCTTGCCTAGCTTGATCTCGTTCTGTGCCCCGAAAGAGCTTTTGGTGCAACAGCTTAGTTGGTCTTATACCTGTCAGAATCCCCCATGGCTGCTTTGTTCCAGTATACTCCTCTAATGCCTGCAATAAAGTATGGTTGATCACTCTCTTATACGCTTTTTGAAAAGCTTTTTCTCGCTCTTCTTCAAGCACATCTGAAAAGGCAAAGTCCTGAGAGTAACTCCCCTTAACTATTCGTGGATTGTTTGTGTTTTTTACCGTAACGTTTCCTTCCAAAGATAGGTTTTCTCTTTCTTTGTCCCAGGCTTCGTTGAACTCAAAATAAAGATGAATATCCTTATCTGGCTCACCTTGTAAATTCTCTTGCTTATCCTCATCACGAATTCGAGTATTACCGCCCTGCTCCTGTCCATTATGAAGATCCTCATAAATATTTGTGGAATCTTCAAAGAAAAGCTGTAAAAGAACATCTACAGTTCGCTGATAAAGTTCTTGAATTCCTTGAATATAAATTTTCATATAAAGCTCCCTCTTCTATTAAAAATCTGTGTCTTCTCTGCTTGTCCATTAAGCCAGCAAAGACCTACAGATAGCTTTTCCAAGTCTATACAATCAAAATCGCTACACTTAGAAAGTGTAGCGAAAATCCCTTATTTGGTCAATTCTTTGGTCATTTTCTTCTTATCCATTAACCTTACGCACGGTCAGTGCAGGGGTATCCTTGCGTAATTGACAGCCTTCTAATTCCTCCTCCGCTAATAAGCCAAGAGTAACAGCAGCATTAATTCTATCTGCATTCGGCCGACGAATGGTCTCAATACAATCGTGAAGCTGCAGCTCTTCTAGACGACTTACCGTTTTCTCTTGATCATAGGTCATAGACGTACGAATTTGTCGTTGAAGCTGAATGTCGCCGAATAATAAGCTACTCTTTTCATTTTCCCCTACTAACTGATCTAAGGAGCTGTGAATTTCCTTCTTAAGCTCAGCTAATTCATAATCAATTCCTTTTGCTTGCTGAGTGAGCTCATAAAAACGCTGCACGGTCTCCTCCGATAAAATACTCACTTTTGCATTTTTCTGCTTGGTCATGAAGATCTCTCCTATGCTTTTTTAACATACTTATGTAGGAGACTCTGGATTATGATGATTCATTTTAAACCATATGGGCTGATAGTCTACCCAACCAAGGTCATTTAGTGAAGCTCCTTGAACATGCTCGGGGAATTCAGCCGTTTGCTCCCACTGATAGAATGGAAAAAGAATATATTCATGAATTAACTGCGCTTCTATTTTATTAAATTCTTTTCTGCATTGCTCTTGATCAGGGCTAGTGAGAATGATCTTAAGTCGCTCCATAATAGAAATGAACATAGATGTTCCAGCTAAGCACTTTTTCACAATGCTCTTCTCCTGTGTCAGGATACATAGAAACGTCCACATAGGGTCATAAGTCATCCATTGCTCCCCAATAAAAAGATCACCTTTTGACAGAGCATCTGCTGAATACATATCTAAATAAGGGACGATTAAAACCTCCAATTCAATGCCATAAGAAGCAGCTACCTGTTTCACCCAATAGGCATCCTCCACATTTCCTGCTCCTGAATAAGTAATCAAAGAGAGCGGTTTCTCTAAAGCCTTTAATCTCTTCACATTTTCATTTTCTATCCCGCTCGTCTTATCTTTTTCTTGCTGAAAAGCCTCATTCCGCTCAGGAAATACATACGCAGCCGGCCTATGACGATTTCCTCCTAGCTCATTGATCATCTGTCTTCTATTAAGCAGTCTGAAGAATGCCTGTCTTATACTGTCATTCTGTAAAGGTCCTTCCTTACCTAAGTTAGCAACCATGTATTTAAATCCTATATCAACACTTCGCACTGCCTTCCAGTTTTTAGGCTTATAGGAATCCACTTGATACTGATGGAAGTTTACTTCATCTGAAATGGAATGAACCTTATCTTGAGTTACTTCAAAAACTTGAGGAACATAATATACCTCAACACGATCAAGCTGTGATTGGTATCCAAAGTAACCATCAAACACGTCAAGCACTAGCCGGGGCCCACCTTGTTCCCTTATTTTAAAAGGACCTGTCCCCAGTAAGCCTTGGTTTGATGAAGCAGGTATCTTCGTAATATAAAAGGGGTAAGCGGCTAAAAAATGATGAAAATTGGGGAAAGATTGTTCAAGAGTAAACTGAACAATGTCTGGAGCTAGCGCTTCAGCCTTACTGATTATTCGATACATCCATTGAAATGGCGATTCTATATTCATTGCTCTTTTGAAGGAGTGCACGATATCGTTGGCATAGAGGTTTTTATCATCGTGAAATTTAACTCCTCTTCGTAGATAAAAGGTCCATACACGATGTTCGCCACATGTCTCCCAGTGCAAAGCTAAATGTGGTTCAAGATAACATGTAGTAGGGTTATAACGTAATAGCCCCTCAAAAACCTGACGAACCATATGGTGCTCTGTTCTTCTACTGATTAATGTTGGATCTAAGTAAGATAGTTGACGATAGCTAATAAAGCGAAGGGCATATATTGATTTTTGTCCCTTGCTAATTTTTTTCACGGGTGAAAGGTTAGCCATCGCCTTAAACACGATATCTGTACCCTGCAGCTCATCCTTATACATGTTAAAAATCTGACCTGCTTGCTCCCAATGGTCACTATCAAAATGTTCTTGAATTTGCTCTAGAATAACCTCTTCTAACGACCTAAGAAAGGTCAGCTTTGACTGATTTCCTCGTCCTAATCCAGGCTTCCAACCGATCCAGTTCTTCCCCTGCATATCCTTCAGTACCCATTTCACATTGCGTAGTGTGCAATGTAAGATTTCCGTTAATTCAGCTAATGTTACGTCACATGAAAAACCATGGATTGGAATTTCGCTATCCCTATAGTCATTCGCTACATAAAGCTGCTGATACAACTGGACAAAATGCTCAAATAACTTCATATATTCCTCCATAAAAGGGGTAATTTTTATTGTGTTTATTTTACACTTTTTCTTCCTCTTTTAACAGCTACAATAAATTATATACAAAAAGAACATCAGGAAAGGACTTATAAATGAACCGTTCAAATCAATCTTCCGTTTCAAATCGTACAATAAATCTTGAACCATTCCCATCTGACCAAGATAAGGAGCAAAAATCTAGAGTTATTCGTATCGCTCTCCTTACAGCCTTATGTATACCTGGAGATTTAATGCTGTATATTGTTCTCCCCTTATATTGGGAGGATTTTGGCTTAACAGCTATTTGGCAAATTGGGATTCTCTTATCTATTAATCGATTAATCCGTTTACCTTTAACTCCACTGATAGGTTTTCTTTATCGTAGAATCCATTTAAGAACAGGTATTTTTATCGCGGTGTGCTTAACACTTGTGACCACACTTGCCTATGGTTTTGCTCAGAATTTTATTCTATTGGTATGTGCTCGAGCATTATGGGGGATCGCTTGGTCCCTATTAAGATTAGGTGGGCTACTAACAGTAATGACAAGCTCTAATGACCAAAATAGAGGGTATTTAATGGGGAGATATAATGGATTATGGGGATTAGGCGGACTTGTAGGGATGATATCTGGAGGAGTTCTGATCTCATATGTTGGGCCACAAGGATTAAGTATTGGATTAACGGCACTCGCCTTCTGTTCGTTTTTCCTGTTACGAGGAATGCCAGCGCAATATGTAACGGAGGAAAATAATCCAACAGCTCGAGCACATGCTTTATCCCATTCGTCTACTTCAGATCAAATAATCACTACTCGTTGGTGGAGACAACGAAATGTTTTCTTTGTCCTAGTCTCAGGGTTAATGATGTCAATAATCGTATTCGGTATCTTTCTCTCCACATTAACGGTATTAATTGATGAGAATATATCTACATTTCTTATTCTGGGGATGGTTTTAACTTCAACTGCCTTATCCGGTCTCCTACAAGCGATAAAATGGTCTTGGGATCCCTTCCTAGCTCCTTGGATTGGCAAGCTTTCTGACAATCTGTTTGGCCGAAAAAAGTTGATCATATTCGCTTTCATTTTAGGCAGCCTATTTCTGCTGATGGTTACATTTCCTTTAGATCTATGGATGTTCATCCTATGTATATTTGCTTTTCAATTGACTTCAACCATGATTGTCACTTTGTCAGACAGTACAGCTTCTGATGTAGCAACAAACAGCTCTAAAATTGGTGTAATGACCTCATATACAGTAGCAGTAGACGTTGGCGCTGCTATAGGGCCTTTAATCGCCTTCTTCATCATTGAACAGGCTGGAGTGCAACCTCTGTATTGGTTAGCTGCTCTGATTTACGGAGCTCTAGCTCTTATGTGGACTCGTTACAAAGATCTGCGCCCTGAACATTGAGAAGTTCTTAAATATCATAGAATTGAAAAAAACTTACTCATTTAATTCTATTTATAACCTATAAAAAGAAAGCTGTCCCTAGTAGTAAATCTACGTAAGGACAGCTCCTGCTTAATAACCACTTCAATCGATTCTAAACTTATACTAATCAAGCCATTATTTATTTGCTTAATCTACTCATTATCACTTACTCCAAGCATTTTTTTAGCCATCTCTTCCATCTCTTTCAACCCACTGGACTCTGCAAATTCAGCCACACTAATGGCAGCAGTTGTTTGAAGCTCAATAATATGCTCTTTCATATGGGTCCAGGTTCTGCCCCCAGCATTTTCATAGGAAGCAAGGGCTTTATCCAGTCCATTTTCCCCAAAGATTAAATAATGTCCTTGAAAATCCCGTGACACATCTGTCACAGCTACCTCTGTCCAATCGATTAACCCTGTTACTCTACAAGATGAATCGATCAAGATATGTCCTGGATGAATATCACCATGCGATAATCCAGTATACTTTGGCCAAAAGGCCTCATTTGAAACCCAACTCTGCCAGCGTTCCCATAACGATGTATCAACACCATAAGTATCCTTTACTTTTTTCATTCTAGCCTTCATCGATAATCTGGCTTCCTCAGCACTGTGTATAGTCATTCCATTCGTTTTAACTAGCTCAATGGACACCTGATGTAAATCCGCTAATACCTGACCAAACGTTTGATGATAGGCTTCTGGACTGTTCTGACTATCAAAGGTCCATTCATAGTCTTGTAGCTCAGGATTAACCGTCGCTGCAGGTGTTCCATCAAGCTGTTTATATGCAATTAACTCCTTAGTGAAGATGCTCCAACTGGGGGCTTGAATACTGGTATGCTGATTCACAACATCTAGCACATGTTTTTCTTGTTTTGCTTTATTCATCGAATCCCCTCGACGTGGAATTCGAAGAATCCATTTTGTTCCTTCTAAATCCTCCGCATGGGCAACCTGAAAATCCAATCCAGATTCATTAATTTTCAGCTTATTTTCAAGTATATCTAGCCCCTTACTTTTTGCTAATACTATAATCTCTTGTTTATTCATAGATATATCCCTCCACTTTCAATTCCAGTAGATTTTTAAAGGCTTTTCAACAGAAAAAACCATAGACAGACCCTGTCTATGGTTCAGAGTAAACGTGGGAACAGGTCACACTCTTCACCTATTCTCTTTAAAAAACACAAAAGAAAGACACCTAGTCTGCCCGTTCTTCTGTAAAAAGTCCCGTTAAGGAATTATTAAAAATGTGCATATTACTCCCGTTTACTCTGCCTATCAACAGAGCCTTTGAACGTATTCAATTACTTGTTCAAAGAAGTATGGCGTAATCTTATTGATGCAGTCATTTTTAACAAACCTCCTATTTAAGTCATCCTGATTATAAGGTACGTATCAGTAAAAGTCAAAAAGGGTGACCCACACCGACGCTTTCATCTTCGTCCTACTCTTTTAGAAGCTCCCACTCTTCTCTCAGGATTCCCATACGAATAGAATCATAATACTCTCCATTATAGATGCGACACTTCCTCATCCTGCCTTCAAGCTGTAATCCAAGCTTTTCCGCACAGCGCATCATTCTATGGTTTCCAGACCATGTTGTTAGACCAACGCGGGCAAGTGGCATGCTTTCAAATAAGAAATCAATCCAGAGCTTTAGGGCTTCCGTTCCGTAACCACCGCTCCAATACTCTGGACGATAAATACCAATTCCCATCTCCAGCCAATTAGATTCCTTGTGCTCCCAATAGTAGCTTACCGTTCCTATAACCTGTCCATCAGCCTCAATTAATAAAAGAGAAGGTGTACCTTGCGCTTGTACACGTTTTTCTACATAGCTGCAAAATTCATAAAAGCTCTCATGCTCTAGAGGGAAATACGGAGCATCCCATTTCTTCCACTCAGGATCAGCTTCTCCATGAATGAGCTGGTAATACTGTGGTAAATCTTCATCTGTTACGTTTCTTAAAGTAACCCTAGTACCTTTTAATAAAACTTCCGTTCCAATATTGTTTTTAACCATAAATAATGTCTATTCTCCTTACAAAGTGATTAGTTTTCATGCATAACTAGTTTTGAAACAATGCTTTACCAACGACATTAGACATTGGAACAGGACCAATCGTTCTAGAATCTCCACTATAATTACGGTTATCCCCTAATACAAATACATGATCATCTGGAACTAGCCACTCCTGATTGCCCGTTGCAAGCATCTTTTCATTTATATAAACTTCCTCTAATAGTTGATCATTCCGGTACAGCTCTCCATCAACAATTTGAATGGTATCCCCTGGCATCCCTATAATACGCTTAATCCATAAATAACGAGCTTCCTTTCCACGAATAAGCTGACCAATTTTATGATCCAGCATTTCGTCTTTAAAGCTTCTAATTCGATCAACGCGACTATCTACAACCACAATATCCTCATACGAATAGGAAGAATCAAATTTGAAAACAAAAATACGATCCCTGTCCTCGTAAGTAGGCAGCATAGACTTCCCATCAACCTGATACCCTTGAAACACAAACATATTAATAAATAGTGCAATGATTAATGAAATACCAATGGTTTTTACCCAGCTTAAAATTTCTATTAATACTTTATTCATACGCCTCACCTCTCTCACAGCTCTAATACCCTACTTATTGTTTTGATCTGTTTTCTCTGTAAGCTCTTCTAGCTTGTTTTGCACATTTTTTAGTTCCTGATGTAGCCTTGCCATTTCTAGCTCTTGTTCCTTAGCTTTCTTTTTGCTCTTCGATAATTTTAAAATAGCGTAAGGAATGAGAAGTAACAAAGCTATTAGGAATAGAAAGATAGGTATTGAATACAGCATGGTGCCCCATTCTATTGATGACGTAGAAACACTTTCAACCATTTGTTGTTGCTCCTTTCGTACACCTATATTTGAATGTGCCTATGAATTACATTAATTCATCCCAACCAACCGCATACTCCGGAATTTGCTGATGACCAAATTCAAACATTTTCTCATCGATAATCTTACCTCCATGCTTCTGATAAAAGCTTACGGCAGAGTTATCTTTAATTACCCAGCAAAGCATGGATGAGTAGGAACGACTATGTAATTCTTGAACAACCGCTTTAAATAGCTTTTGACCAATACCTTGCTTCTGAACTTCTTCAAGCAAATAAATCGTATATAACTCTGCCTTGTACGGATATTGAGGAGATCGAGATTGTCCTGCTGAAGCAAAAGCAACAATCCTTCCTTCTTCATCCTCTGCAACATACACAAACTCATTGTTGTTTAAGCTTGACGTAGATGATATCTCATCCTGTTCATTTTGGCTTCCCTCATCGGCAATACTTAAAGTTTGTCTCCAATTCTGCAAGCGCCTTTCTATGGATAGCTGATCTAGTAAGGTAGCATCAATAATCCCTTTATATGTTGTTTTCCAGCTAGCCACATGAACCTCTGCGATTCCAGGTGCATCATCAACGTTAGCCATCCTAATTTTATACATCCCTATCCCCACTCTTTCACATTAATGATTATTGGCGGCACTAGTTCTATACTTCCACAATACAAAAAGAGAGAAAATACCTACTCCGACTAATGGATACAAGTAGGTCAATATACTTGAAGCACCAAAAGTAACCTCACTTTGAAGCATCCTTGAGTTTTCATACGCTGATAAGATATCTGGAACGTAGTTTGTTGTAAGGTACCAGCCTCTCACCATAAAGAAAAGAAAACTAGCCAATAAGATACAAATGACACCGGTAATGCAAAATTTAATATAGCTCTTTTTTTGATCCCGATTAGACATTTTATCTTACCTCCACATGAGTTTTACAAGAATCAATCATGCACTCCAAGGTCTTGTAAAGATAGATTCATATAAGGAATGTCATTTTCTATATTGCTTTTCGTTACAATCAATCTTTGTTTTTCAGCGTCACTAAGCTTCTCAATATCTAAGCTACGATGATACACAACATATAACTCAATTTCCCTTAGCTTTAAAAACAGAGGTAGCTGTTCAAGCCAGAACTTGTCTAAACAATGCTCAGTTAGATATCCTGCTAGAAAATTCTTCATAAAAATACGTGTAAATGATATCTTATCATCGCCTGATAGTGAACCATACAATGAATAAAACAACGGAATGGCTATATCACTTACAAAATATTGATAGGAGCAATCATCAAAATCAAACGCCGTGATTTTTCCTTCATGAACAAAAAAGTTCCCATAGTGTAAGTCTGTATGAATTAATCCAAATGCGTCACTATTCTGAGGAAGCTCTTTGATTTTTTGAATGGTTTCACTAAACTTCTTAACAACGATTTCATGACCAGCGGGTAAATGATTCTCTGCTTCCAATAGTAAAGGATCTTCGTACCACATGGGGCGCTTTAATCCAGTTGGAGGCTCATAGGACTGTGTATGCTTATGCATTTGACCCGTTATTTTCCCCCACTCAATGAATAGGTCTTCATTCCAGTTCTCTTTCGTTACCTTCCCACCAGGTGCTTTCTCAAAGGCACTAACTAAGAAATAGGAATCATCCAAATCAATTCTTTCTAATAATCGTTCATTCACGGAAAAGATAGGCTTAGCTACTGAAACTCCCTGCTGTGCTAAAAAGTAGATCCAATCTACTTCTGCCTGCATCTCTCCTTTATCCCTATGTAAGCTATGTGTAATACGCATAATAAATTCGGCTCCATCAAGCATGAATTCATAGATGAAGCTTTCAAATCCACCTAAGTCCTTCATTTGCCCTACATTAGCTCGAAACAGCTTGGCGCTTTGAGCTAAAATCTGATCATTAAACAACGCTTTGCTTCTTTTATCCATACTACCCTCCAAATTATCCTATACAATAATTACGAATATCCCATATAAAAAGTTTCATCAGAACGTATAAAGAAACTCTTTATTTCACGTCCTATACAATTAATCCACTGAAAACCATTAAGAGATTCAGCACAAAATGCCAAATGATAGCCGGAACAATGCTTTTTGACGTAATGGTAATACCAGCATAAAAGAAACCACCTATTGAAAATAATAGAGCGACCTCCCAAGAGAAGCCTAATGAGTAATGCTGGAGACCAAAGCCTATACTGGTTAAAGCTACTGCCCACTTCACTCCTACCTGTTCAATGAATCTACTGAGCAGTACCCCACGCCAAACAAATTCTTCTAGAAAAGCATTGATAGCAGCAAAAAGAACAGCAAAAATAGCTACAGATTGAAGATATTGAACATCCTGCATAATGATAAAAGGCATAAAAACTAGAATATTAATGGCCATAGCCACGAGCAAAAAGTGACTGATACTAACCGTGTGTAGCCCTACCCAAAACAAAGGAGCTAGCATTTTTTCATTCCAATTCAACTTCCAGCCATAGTGCAGCAATGGCTGTCTTAAAGCAAAGGAAAATAAAACAATAGCCCCTAGTGGAATGAGTAACAATAATCGGTTAATTAATACTCGAGCTTGATCGTCCTCTAATACTATAGTTTGTGATAAGTAGAGATAGCCCATAAATCCCAAACCAAATAAAACGATAGTTACTAGGAATATCCGATAACTTCTTCGACTGATTATGTATAAAAGAATAGCTAAGAAACCAAACAATAATAAAGTGATTAGATCAAACGTTTGGATACCAATAACAAGTAAGGTAAAGGTAACAAATGCTAAAAGTTTTAAAACGTGCATATTGCTTTGTTCTCCTATCACACTCTCCCTACATTACTATCATAACATATGGAAGTAAATGGTTGGTTGTAATTTGTAGTTTCTTATTTTTCTACATTATTCATTCGTATCCTTATCCAAACGTTCCTTAATTGATGAGACACTGTACCTTAAATCTTTTATTTCTTGTAAGATTTTGTATTGATTATATAGAATAATTACTAGTACCAAGAACATAATATATTCCAAAGAAATTTCCTCCTGTTCAAGCCTAACATTGCTAATCTTTATAAGTATAGGACAAATTAATATATAAATTAAATTATACCAAATGAAGATAATAAAAAGCAGTTAGAGTCTAACACACTCTAAACTGCTTTTTCTGCTTTCCATATTGTCCAACGATCCTTTTCAACCAAAGGAAAGTCCTTTACCTGATCTTCAATATAAGTAACTAGCTCATCAAGCTCGTGATCCGAAAGTGCATGTAAAAGCGAACGACCTTTCCTAGCTAATAAATCCTCACGAAGCTGATCCATAGAGAGATATTTACGCCGCTCTTCCCAAATATGCTGCTCATGAATATGTTTAAATCCGGCTTTCTCCAGCGCGTGTGTTACAGCTTCAGACGTATGTCTACGTTTCAACTCAGTATCCTTTAGGTGTGGAAACTTTTCAAAAAAGTACCCTCTAATATGTTCATGACTACCATGTAAAAAGCAATCTTCTACCGTTCTATCCTGTATAACAAATGTTCCCTGTTCTCTTAATACTCTATGAGCCTCTGAAAAGCACGTAAGCAAGTCGGATTCCTTAATGTGATGGATAACTGCTCTTTCTAGAATGAGATCAGCTTGACCTTCTTCCAAAGGGATATCTAGTGCATTCCCCTGCCGAAAGGAAACAATGTCCGGATACATATTCTCGTTCTCAGCTGTCTTCACCATTTCAGCTGAAAAATCCAGCCCTATTACCTGTTTTGCTCCTAGCTGAGCAAAGCACGCTGAATACAGCCCACCACCACAGCCTATATCTAATACCTTTTTATCCTTGACCTCTACTAAACCCTTAATCGTGTCCAGCCATAATGTGTCTATTTGTCTGTTTGTATATGAGCTACTATTTTTCCGATCATGAAAATCCATGTTCATACCACTCACACCCCTTCGAAGTTTAAGGTAAGCACTAGTTTGGTGTACGGCCAATATACGTGGACTGTGGTCTGAAAATACGGTTGTTTTCAGCCTGCTCTAATACATGTGCTGTCCAACCTACCGTTCTACTTAAGGTAAAGGTAGGTGAAAAGAGCTGCTCCGGAAGCTGTACCGCTCGCATAATAGCCGCAGCATAGAACTCAACATTTGTATAAAGTCTACGTCCAGGCTTAAACTCCTCTAAAAGCTCAACAGCCTGCTTCTCAACCTCATACGCTAAGTCTAACCATTCATCCTGCCCTTCAAGGCTACCGATCATTTCCTTTAGAGCTAACGATCTAGGATCATGTGTTTTGTATACTCTATGTCCAAAGCCCATTAATCGTTCACCACGCTCTAATGCACCACGAATCCATGCTTCGACCTGCTCTTTATTCCCAATCTCTTCAAGCATCTCAATAACACCTGAAGGAGCTCCGCCATGTAATGGCCCCTTCATTGCTCCAATAGCGCCTGAAATGGCTGACACAATATCTGATTCTGTTGAAGAGATAACTCGAGCCGTAAAGGTAGAAGCATTCATTCCGTGCTCCATTGTCAAAATGGAATATGCCTCAAGAGCTTGAACATGGGCAGGCTGCGGTGCTTCTCCTGAAAGCATGTATAAATAATTCTCGATATGAGACAAGTTAGCTTTTGGAGCCACCAACGCTTTTCCTTGAATGAGTCTATGACGATAAGCAATAATCGTTGGTATTTTTGCTGTAATAGCCACTGCCTGATCTAACGTCGGAGGCCATCTTGCTCCCTCTAGAACAAAAGTTCCTACTAGCGCTCTTAAAACACTCATCATATCCATCTGCTCTGGTAGCTGCTTTAAGATGTTTATCGTGTATTCTGGTAGATCACGTTCATTTGCTAGTTTCTTTTTTAACTGATTAAACTGATCATCACTAGGGAGCGAGCCTCTCCAAATTAAATGGGCTACCTCTTCAAACGCATGCTTTAAAGCTAATTCCTTAGCCCAGTAGCCTCTAAGTACCAAATGTCCTTTATCGCCGTCCACAAGACTAATAGCGGTATCTGCCGCAACAACCCCTTCTAGTCCAGTTACAGAAGGTTTTTTTATGTCTTTCATCATTTTCCCTCCATTCCTTTATACCTATAAGTATATAGGAGGTTATTGATTATGAATAATAGATAATTAAGTGGTTTTTAATTATGAATTCTTATCATTATACTTAAACTCTTAAAACATTTCTCACACTTTTCTAGCTTTCAAAAATAAGAACAAGGGTATTCTCATCCTACGTTCATACGTTTCCTTACTACTAAAGTTTTCTAATTGTGGTTTGGATTCTCTGAGACTTTCTATAACAAAGCCCGCTTCCTGCATACTAGAAAAATAATCCTCTATCGTCCTATGGTATTTCTTCACTTGAATTCCTAACCAAGCATGCTCTCTTTTACCCGTATAGAAATAATTATCAATGATCCAGTCCTGCTTCAACCCACCTGCTTTTAATGATTCATGTGCTGATGTCATTAGTGGATGCTCGATAGAGAAAATAAAGCTTCCTGATGGTTTAAGAGCTTGGTACACCTTAGAAAATAGATGGTGGATATCTTCAATATAATGGAGCACAAGCCTTGACACGACCATGTCATACTTCTCAACTGGATACTCCCAATCCTCTAGTGTGGTATGTATAATTTCAGCTTGCCTATTTTCTATTGGGGATGCGACATTCTTCTTTGCTTCATCCACCATATTTTTCGATCCTTCTAATCCTGTGTAAAAACTAGCACCTCTTTCTAACAGTTCAACACCAAAAGCTGCATTCCCGCAGCCTAAGTCTAGGATTGAATCAGAAGCCTTATCAAGCATTTCAAAGAATATTGGCTTCTCAAGAGTATCGTTTGCACTTTCACTTCTCTTTCTTAGCTGCTGATACTTCTCGAAAAATGAATCCTGATCATAATTTTGTGAACCTCTGTATACCATAGGAATCCCCCTTTTTATCAGTTGTCTATTTCATTTCTTTAAAATATTCCTGCTCTAAAATACTCATCCTCCAATCACTAAACCATTTCTCATCAATCAAAGCCCCTTCACGCTCCAATCCTTCCTTCACAAAACCGCACTTCTCATAGCAAGCAATCGCTCTAGTATTGTATTCCAAAACCCGTAGCTCCACTCGGTGTAGCCCGAGGGTGCTAAAGGCATAATGAAGAACTACTTGAGTAATCTCAGTACCAAAGCCTTTTCCTAATATGCTTTCATCGAATAAACCAACAGCATACCTAGCTTTTCGATCTATCTCATTCACTATCAGACGAGCTTGGCCAATACATCTCCCCTGATATTCAATAGACCACGCAAGAGGTTTGGACATCAATCGCTCAACCCAATGCTTTGCCTCTTCGTATGTATACGGTTGGAGATCAATAGTACTTCTTCCACACATTTTCTCCACTTCAGCACTTCTTCCACAAGTAAATCGATCTTGAATATCTCCTTCTTCTGGCTTTCTTAGAATCAGCCTTTCTGAATGTAAAGCTGGCGCTTGGTTCAAGCTAACCCCCCTCTCTATTTCTCCACTTGTTCATCTAATTTCTGTATCCGAATAGCCAAAGTCCCCCACTCTGCTTCTTGTGCACGTGTATAAATACTGTACATCCCCTCAAGCATTTCCTCCATAGACCATCCAGCACAATCAAAATCTTCAAAAGGAATGGCTGCAAACATTTCTTTAAATGTACCATACACTATTAAATCCTTAACCTTAACTTTAACCTTCTCTATCCGTTCTGGTAGCTTTTCAAACTCAATGAGATCGCCAATCTGAAGAATTCTTCTCTTTTCGTCATTTAGCCTGATCTCAACCTTCTTATGACCAGAAACTATAGATTTAAACGGTTTACTATAAAGCGTCATCCTATGCTTAGCCATCTAATACACCTCCTTACTTTTATTTATCTTGATAGGACAGCTTTGCAGTAGGAAAAATCCTCCAGCCCTGCAGATTTTCCGGCCTTTTGCTCATAACTTTTTCTAAAGATTCCCGTTGACTCTGTTTATTTTGCTTGCCTCTTCCCTGTAACGGACATGTTTAACCCTTAGAGCACCATTTTCACCTGATTTAATCTGTAACGGACATTTCCGACACTTAGAATGATAAATTCATTGATTTTGATAGGGATTACACCTCTAAGGTGCAATTTTGTCCGTTAGAATTTACAAAGGTCAAAAAACCTTGCTAAGATGCAATTTTGTCCGTTAGAGAAAGCCAGACAAAGTTCATCTACTCAAATTAATCAAAGATTCTTACGTAACTTCTTCAAGCGCTTAATATACAATTCTATTTCATTCATTAAGGGTAGTGATTGAGTGCTCAGGCTTTGAAATAATTTTGATGCTTCTCGCTTAGCCAAGCTATACTCCTCTTCTGTAATGACCTCCGTATTAAGAGCTACTTCAAGCTCATCTTCATCTAGCAAATATACTTGTCCATTAGGAAGGTAAACGACGTCTAAGTATAAATCTGTAATGATTGGGATTCCTTCTGGTGAGTACTCCAAAGACTTAATTATATCAAAATACCCTTGGATCATTTCATACCTGTCATTTAACATCAGTGCTAAACTATAGAATTCACCCTTCGGAAAGAACATGATCCAAGTATATCCACTATCAGCAAGACACAGCTCAATGCCATCATATCCTACATTAAGCGGCTCTTTAACCTTGTCCATAATGATATAGCCAATATCTCCATCAAAATGTTCGTTTTGAACATATTCCTGGACGTATCGTTTCTCTACTATCCAATTCCAATTTGGTCTATCTGCCTGTTTTCGTTTTAGCATTAGCTACCTCACATAAATTTCCGGAATAGAAAGAGGAGCAATGGCTCACTCCTCCTTCTTCTTCCGCTCTATAATCCTATTCCAATTCCCATTGGGTCTACTAAGTATGCTAAATAATACTCATCAAATTCCATCTTTTCTCTTGCTACTTGAGCCCCTAGTGCGACTGATTTGCTAATCGTGCTATCAATACTGTCAACCTCAATCTGAATCCTCGTTCCATGTGGGAAATCGCTTGGTCCCTTTGAGATTCCACCATTAATTCCAATTTGGGAATGCCCTTCCTGATGGCCAGTTGTTACCGGATAATATCCTGTTATGTATGAAACAAACTACGGTAAATGCCTCTCAAAGAAAGTCCATGAAGCTACTCGCATCAAAATTGGGACTAGGATACCCAGTTTGATAATAATGGGCACTTCAGGAATGAGTAACATGACTATAAAAGCAATTGAAGCAAAAATGGCTGTTAGATTACCTTGAATTCCATTAATCGGCCAGCTTAGAAAAGCACTTATTAAGCCTTTAATTTCCTGTGAAAAACAACGATCATGATACGTTGCAATTAAGAAAAAGAAACTTGACGTTACAAGCTCTTCCTTTGATCTAATGGGTACCCTACATTTTTCACAAAAAATAAACTTTGTATGACTCATAAAAGACTAAACCCTCTCTGGAAAAGATTATGTTTAGTAAAGAAAAATTTCTTTAATTAGTAGCGTAATTAATCTAAATAAAAATTTTATTCAAGATGCCTCTCATAAATAACCCACGATGACAGCCTAATGAGAATTGGTAAGGTTAATAGTGCACTGTAATACCAAGATACATCGTTTATAAACAATGAGACCACAACTATAAGTACAATTAAAACAGTTCCTACATTACCTTGTATTCCATTTATCGGCCAGCTAATAAAAACACTATATAAGCTTTTCATTTCTCTAGAGAAGCACCGTTCGTGATAAGGAACAATGGTGAAAGGTACGATAGACGTAACTAAATCGTCATTTGAAGCTATTTTACCTGAGCATTTTTCACACAGGATGAGCTTTTCTTCTTTATCTTTACTCAATTCAAGTATTCTCCTTCCTAATTTTATGTTTAAATCCTATGAGGTATTTTAAACCTATATTAAGAACTTGCCTCGTTATTACCTATGATTTCCTACTCTACTATATTTCCTGTAATATGACTATGCTTTTTCCTTTTTTATTAGAAAAACTTGGCTTGTCGCCAAGTCATGGCGAAAGCCTTAGCTTCTTATACTATCTACCCTAAAACTGATAAATTCTGATAGTATAAGAGAAATTTCTATCAAAGACCTCTAGAAGAAACCGTCTAGTCCATCATTAGAGGAAGCTTTAGTTTCTCTAATACTATCTACCTTTAAACTGATAAATTCTGGTAGAGTAAAGAACTGAAATTTTCTTGGCGACCGTGAGGTCGCCTTTACTCATTCCAGCTCCTCCTCATCAAACCGTACGTGAAGTTT
>NZ_JAUSTY010000029.1 GCF_030813115.1 Bacillus horti
ATAGCACGTTGGCTAGCTGATGGTCAAATTGAATACCTAGGACGTATAGACCATCAGGTGAAGATTCGAGGCTATAGGATTGAATTAGATGAAATTGTGCATCAGCTATTACAGCATACAGATATTAGCGAAGCTTTAGTTGTGGCTTTAAAGGATCAGCAAGAACAGGCTTATCTTTGTGCCTATATAGTACCAGTAGAGGGAAGAGAGATTTCAATCCCAGAGGTTCGTCAGTATTTATTGGAAAAGCTCCCAGAGTATATGGTCCCTGTTCATTTTAAAAAATTAGAGTTCTTCCCATTAACGGCAAATGGAAAAGTGGATCGAATGGCTCTTCCAAAGCCTAATGAAGCAATAGAGAGTCAGAGTGAATACGTAGAGCCAAGTAATGGCATCGAACGAATAGTGGTGCAGGTATGGGAGAGTGTATTAGGCGTCCCTAGAATTAGTGTCTTAGATCATTTCTTTGAGCTTGGGGGAGATTCAATAAAGGCGATCCAGGTCTCTTCGCGGCTCTATGCAAATGGTCTGAAAATGGAAGTGAAGGATATCTTCCAATATCCAATTCTAAAGGCATTTGCTCAGCGCATTAAAAAAGATACAAAGAAGCTAGAGGATGGACCAGTAGAAGGAGATGTGGCTTTAACTCCAATTCAAAGATGGTTTTTTGAGCAGAACTTTACGGATCAGCACCATTTCAATCAATCTATTGCCCTTTATCGAGAGGAAGGCTTTAACCCGGATTATGTTGGAGCAGCCTTCAAAAAAATCGTTGAGCATCATGATGCTTTGAGAGCTACTTTTACGGTAGATAAGTCGAAAGTAAAGCAGACATTTTTAAAGACGGAGGACTGTTTGTGCGATTATCAGGTTATTAGTCTCGATTTAGCTACAGAGATGGCTCATTCAGAGATTGCAAGAATTATCCAACAATCACAAAAGTCTTTTGATCTTACAAAAGGACCGCTACTAAAGGTTATACTGTTTCAAACAAAGCAAGGGGATCATTTATTCTTAACGGCTCATCATCTCGTTATGGATGGAGTCTCATGGCGTATTATATTAGAGGATTTCAGTAAGCTCTACACCCAAGGAGTAGCAGGGGAGGACATGGTACTTGGAAACAAATCCTCTTCGTATAAAGAGTGGGCAGATTACCTTCAAGAGTATGCCCAAAGCAAGGAGCTGAAAAGAGAAAGGAAGTATTGGAAGAGACTACATGAACACGCTCCTCCAAGAAAAAAGTGGGAAATAGAATCAGGAAGAGATAGCTACCTATATCAGGATAGTGTAGACATAAAAGTAACTTTAACTAAAGAAGAGACGGCCCAACTGCTCAGATATGGACATAGAACCTATGGCTTAGAAATGAATGAGATTCTGTTAGCTGCATTGGGATTAGCTGTTAGAGGATGGGACGGCTCTAACAAGGTGCTCATTCATTTAGAAGGACACGGTAGGGAGGAAATGGTAGATCATATTCGATTAGACCAAACGATTGGTTGGTTTACGAGCATGTTTCCTGTTCTTGTTGATCTAAATGATTGCTCTACGTTAGAGGATGCTCTTATTGCTGTAAAGGAGGATATGCGTAGAATACCGAATCGGGGAATTGGCTATGGAATCATACGTTATCTTGATGATCAGCAAACTGGTCTAAGTGAAGAGCAGCAAGCATGGAGAAAGCCTGAGATCAGCTTTAATTACTTAGGGCAATTTGACCAAGATATGAACGGTAATCTCTTTCAACTCTCAACTATTTCATTAGGTGAGCAGATAAGTCCAACAATGGAAAGGATAGCTCCTATTGAATTTAACGGTATGCTGATTCACGAACAGCTTACCTTTAAGCTTACGTATCCTAAAAGTGATTTATCGGAAGGACAGGCTGATCAGCTAGCCAAATTGTTCGCGGAGCAATTAAGGAGGATTGGCAGCCATTTCAATCAAGCCACGGAGAGAGTTTTCACGCCAAGTGATTTTAAAAATGAAGGGATTACACGTCAGGAGTGGAGAGTGGTACAGGAATTCGCTGCGACAAGGAAGGAAGGTTTAGAGGCCATCTATTCATTGTCTGCTATGCAGGAAGGGCTTTATTTCCATTCTTTGATGGACCAGCGATCGGCCGCCTATTTTGAACAAATATCCTTTCAAATACGAGGCTTTTTAGACCCTTCAGCTTTAGATTCTAGCTTTCAAGCGTTGGTACAGAGGTATGATATTTTCAGAACATCCTTTATTCATGAAGGCTTGAGCCGCCCACAGCAGCTTGTCTTCAAAGGGTTAGATACTAAAATAAAATTCCATGATTTGTCCGGCTTAGATGAAGGGGAAAAAGAGGAACAGTATGGCAGGATTAAAAAGCATGATCGGAACAAAGGCTTTGATCTAGCTCAGGATGTCCTAGTGAGATTGACTGTGCTCAAGCTTTCTGAAAGTCGCTACAAGGTCATTTGGAGCCATCACCACATCCTTCTTGATGCTTGGTGTCTTGGAATTATCTTTAAGGAGCTCTTTGGTTTGTATGGCTCAAGAATTCAGGGTGAAAATCTTCCGGAAAACCAGACTACTCCATACAGTCAGTATATTAGCTGGCTAGAAAAGCAAGACAAAGAGGAAGCGCTGGATTACTGGAAATCCTACTTAAATGGTTATTCTGAGAGAATTGAAATTCCAAGGCTGTATCAAAAACAAGTCCAGAGTGAGTATGAACTAGAGGAAGTAAGCTTCAAATTGGATGAACAGGTCACGTTTGCCTTAGATAAAATTGCCTTATCAAAAACGACTACTCTGAGCAATGTGATGCGTGTAGCCTGGGGGATATTATTACAGAAGTACAATCAAACGGATGATATCGTCTTTGGTACAGTGGTATCAGGCCGTCCAGCAGAAATTGCAGGAATTGAACAGATGGTAGGGTTGTTTATTAATACCGTTCCTATCAGAATCCAATTTAACGATCAATCCTTTAGTAGCTTACTTGAGGAGGTTCACCAGGTTAGCTTAGAAAGTCTATCCTATGATTATGTTTCTCTTGCTGACATACAAGAGCAAACAGAATTAGGACAGCATTTATTAAATCATGTGGTTGTCTTTGAAAATACTCCAGTAGCTAATGATTTTAATGAAATGGAACAAATAGAGAAAGAGCTCGGCATTCAGATTGATCAGGTGGAGGCATTTGAACAAACTAGCTACGATTTCGATGTAACGATAGCGCCAGGTAAAGAGCTGTTCATTAAATTTAGCTACAACAAAAATGTATATAAAAAAGCGTATGTTCAACAAATAGCGAGGCATTTTCAAGAGATTATGAATAGCATTGCTTTAAATCCAGATGTGAACCCTAATCAAATTGAGTGTCTATCATCAGAGGAAAGGCAGCAATTAGTAGTAGGGTTTAATGCTAAACAAGCACAGCTTCCTACTGATCAAACAACCGTTCATCTAATTGAACAACAGGTTATTAAGAATCCAGATAGTACTGCTGTAAGGTTTGGATCTGAGGAATACACCTATAGCTATTTGAATCAGCATGCAAACCAAATGGCTAGATATCTACTCAAGCGAGGCACACAGCAGGAGGAACTAGTTGCGATCCTAATGGATAGATCACCTAAAATGGTAGAGAGCATCCTAGGGATATGGAAGGCTGGAGGAGCATACATTCCTATTGATCCAGAATATCCTAAGTCCCGAATTGAAACGATTATTCAGGAGTCTGGTGCTAAATATATAATCTCTAGCTCTATACTAACTGAGCGTATTTGGGGAACAGATGAGGCAGAAGATACAGATCAGTTCATAAAGGATCTTTCGTGCATTTTAGTCGATCAGGAGGATGAATTCATAGCTCAAGAGCCTAACTCTAACCTAGATGTAGAGATTTTACCTTCTAATTTGGCCTATGTCATTTTCACTTCTGGATCAACAGGCAAACCAAAGGGAGCAATGATTGAGCACGCTGGAATGCTTAATCATATCCTTGCTGAAGTAGACGAGCTACATCTGTCTTATAAAACAGTAATGGCACAAAACGCTAGTCATTGCTTCGATATTTCTGTGTGGCAATTTTTCGCACCACTAACAGTTGGCGGAGTATCGGTTATTTATCCTAATGATGTCGTATTCAACTCTACTCAATTTCTTGATTCAATCATTCGGGATGAAGTCACCATTCTTGAGGTTGTTCCTGCGTATTTAGGTCTAATGATGGATGATATGGTAGAGCAGAATCGTCTTCCTACAGCTTTACAGTACCTTATGATTACAGGTGAGACGGTGAAGCAGGCTATGGTAAGACGCTGGTTTGAGCTATGTCCAGATATTCCAATGGTAAATGCCTATGGACCAGCAGAGGCAGCTGATGATATTACTCAGTACACGATGAAACAGTGCCCACAAACGGAACATATTCCTATAGGGAAACCCCTTCAAAATTTGAATATCTATATTGTTGGCGATCACATGCAGCTTTTGCCTGTAGGTGTTGTGGGAGAAATTTGTGTTTCTGGAATCGGTGTAGGACGAGGGTATTTACATCAAAAGGAGCTAAGCCAGGCTGTATTTACTGATGATCCTTTTGGAAGCAATCCATCGAGGCTTTATAAGACGGGAGATTTGGGTCGCTGGCTGCCAGATGGGAATATTGAGTTTTTTGGTAGGAAGGATTATCAGGTCAAAATTCGAGGCTTCCGTATTGAGCTAGGAGAAATAGAAGCAAGGTTAGTTGAGCATGAGCAGGTTAAAGAAGCCGTTGTGCTAGATGTAGAGGATGATCAGGGGAGCAAATATCTATGTGCTTATGTTCTAACGGCAGAAGGAGTAAGTGTTCATGAGCTTAAACGCTTTATAGGGCAGACACTACCAGATTACATGGTTCCTACAGTGATTATGTTCATGGAGCAGTTCCCAGTTAATGCAAATGGTAAGGTGGATAGAAAGGCGTTACCAAAGCCTATTAACACAGGAGAGAGCAAGACTGCTTATGCAGCTCCAAGTACTATGATAGAGCAAAAGCTGAACGATATTTGGTATGAAATATTAGGAAATGAAAGAATGGGGATCGATACGTCATTTTTTGAAGTGGGCGGGCATTCTATTAAAGCTATGGCTCTTTCTTCCAAGATTCAGAAAGAGTTTAAGCTAGACATGGAGCTTATTCAAGTTTTTAGAAACCCTACAATCAGAGAGCAGGCCAGATACCTTTCACATGCCGGAAAGCATGAGGAAGTAGTAATAGAGAAAGCAGAGGAAAGAGAGCACTACCCTGTATCCTTTGGACAAAAAAGGATGTTTATTGTCCATCAAATGCTAGATTCAAAGAGTAGCTATAATATTCCGCAAATGACACTCATTAAAGGAAAGCTAGATCTTCTCAGAATGGAGAATAGTATAAACCATTTATTAGCTAGACATGAGTCCTTGCGCACCTCGTTTCATTTAAAAGATGGGGAGCCTGTACAGGTTATTCATTCAGGGGTTGACTTCAAGCTAGATTTGATAGACATGAGGGACCTAGAGCTAAACAATCCTGAAAAAGAGCGTAATGAAGCGATAGATAAAGCGATTCGTGACTTTATTCAACCCTTTGAGTTAGGGACAGCTCCGCTTTTCAGGGCGGGTATCATAAGATGTGCTAACGATAGGTATATTCTTATGCT
This sequence comes from Bacillus horti, assembly GCF_030813115.1. Classification (NCBI taxonomy): domain Bacteria; kingdom Bacillati; phylum Bacillota; class Bacilli; order Caryophanales; family Bacillaceae; genus Caldalkalibacillus; species Caldalkalibacillus horti. The sequence continues at coordinate 5,664 of NZ_JAUSTY010000029.1, forward strand.
GGATACTCATCATATTATTTCTGATGGTGTAAGCTCTATGCTGCTAGCAAGTGAGTTACTTGACCTTTACCAAGGAAAACCCCTAGCTAATCTAGAGATTCAATATAAGGATTACGCGCTTTGGCAAAGAGAGCAGCTACAAAGCTCCAAGCTACAACAGCAGCAGAAATACTGGGTTCAGGAATTTACACAGGGCATTCCAGTCCTCCAGCTGCCAACTGATTTTGTGCGTCCAGCACTGAAAAGCTATGTTGGTCATGCTATTGATTTTGAGCTAGATGAAGGCCTGTCAATAAGAATAAAGAATAGAGCGGAGGAAGCAGGAACAACTCTGTTTATCTATCTGCTGGCAGCCTATCATGTTCTCCTTTACAAATATTCAGGGCAGGAGGAAATTGTTATTGGCTCCCCAGTAGCCGGTAGACATTACAACGGTCTTGAGCACTTATTGGGGATGTTTGTTAATACTTTAGCATTGCGTAATAAGCTAGAGCCGAAGCAATCCTTCGCTAACTTTTTAGAAAATGTAAGACATAAAGCCCTACATGCGTATGAGAATCAGGATTATCCATTAGAGGAGCTTGTTTCAAGCTTAAAGCTACAGGTTGATAAGAGTAGAAATCCATTATTTGATGTTGTTTTTGTTATTCAAAATATAGATACTCCAAAGATGGATACTGGGGAGCTTCATGTTTCAGCATTCCCAATGAATCAAACGACATCAAAGTTTGATCTTACCTTTCTAGTAGTAGAGAAGGATGAAACGCTTTTGTTTAACGTAGAATACAGCACGCAGCTGTTTAAGGAACAAACCATTCGTCAAATAAGTGAGGATTATCGGGCTTTACTTAAAAGCATTGTAGATCAGCCAACGGTTTTGATAGAAGATATTAGGCTGACAAGGGAGTCTTATAAAGAAGAAAAAGTAATTACTGACGAAATCAGCTTTGACTTTTAATAACCCGAAATTCAATTGAAACTAGTAAACGAAAACGATGGAGAATAGGACCAGCTTTGATGGATCGTTTAAAACGATCAAAAGAGAAGGGACAGAGATGCATTAGTTAAAAAAGCACCACACTCTCTAGCTGGTCCGAAGCTCTTGATGGAAGACGAGAATCTAAGAAGGGGGAGGGCATGTATGAAGGATCAACATACATCAACGTCATTGGTTACTCACGATATGTACATAGAGGAAAAGAAATACTGGATGTCTAAATTAGCAGACAATCAAATCATTAGTGTTATTCCAAATGATATTCCGCGCCGTCTAAAGAGGACGAGTGAAGTTGAAAGCTACCATATGTCTATGCCATCAGCTTTGTCTAAAAAGGCTTTGGCATTAGCAAAGCAATCAGATCATGCATTATTTATGATTCTACTAGCCGGTGTTGCCTTTCTTTTTCAAAAATACACAGGCAATGACGATGTTCTTCTAGGAATGCCTTCCTTTAAGCAACCTAAAGACACTTCAAACGAGAGCAGACCATTGTCTCCTGTTCTACCACTTAGCTTATCTATAAAAAGTGATTATACATTTAAGCAGTGGCTACTAGAGACACGCAATACTGTCCTACAGGCTGATGAAAATAAAAGTATCCCCTTCTCAGCGTTACTTCAGTTGCTAGAAATGGAAAATCAGAATGAAAGTATTACGTGGGAAACAGTACTGTACTTGCGCAATATTCATCAGGTAGACACTCTTGAAGGTATGACGAATGATTTCATTTTAGATTTTGAGCGTAAGAATGATGAATTAGAGCTAAATATTCATTTTAATCCTGAGCTTTATAGCCGAGCTTTAATTGAACAATTTGGTGGACAGTTATTTCATTTGTATGACACTGTTCTACATCATACTGACTTAAAACTAGCTGATATCGAGGTACTTAGAAACCATGAAATAAAAGATATTTTATCAAACGCTGATACGGCTAGTTTTCCACTACATTCTAGCTTACAGCAATTATTTGAGGAGCAAGTAGAACGAGTCCCTAATCATATTGCCCTAAAGTATGGGGAAAAAGTGATGGACTATAAAGCCTTAAATGAGAAAGCTAATCAGGTTGCATGGTTTCTCCGAAAAGAAGGAGTAGGGAGAGATTCAATTGTAGGAATTATGCTAGATCGCTCCATGGAAATGCTGATTGCTATTATAGGAATCCTTAAGGCAGGGGGGGCATATTTGCCGATTGATCCAGCTTATCCAAAGGATCGCATCAATTATATGCTCGGGGATAGTGCTGCTCGATACCTAATAACCAAGTCTGCCTACCTGCATGATGTCAAATATTCGGGGTTAGTTATAGATTTAAACGATTCTATGATATCAAATCAACCGGTTCAAAATCTCGAAAGCTTAACTGAGCCAAGTGATCTAGCGTATATCATTTATACGTCTGGAACAACCGGCCAGCCAAAAGGAGCAATGATAGAGCATAGAAATGTCGTGCAGCTTCTCTTTAATGATCGCTTTCAGTTTCAGTTTAGTGAGAGAGATACCTGGACCCTCTTTCATTCCTACTGCTTTGACTTTTCTGTTTGGGAAATGTATGGTGCTCTACTTTATGGAGGTAGATTACTTATTATTCCTAAGGAAGTGGCTCAAAACACTTCTGATTTTGTACAGCTTGTGGAAAAAGAAAACGTTACTGTTTTAAATCAGACTCCTACAGCGTTCTACTCCTTTCTAGAGGAGCTTAAGCGGAAGCAATCCGAGCTAGATTTGCGTTACGTTATATTTGGCGGTGAAGCACTGAAGCCTGCTATGCTGAACGGTTATCAAGAGCGTTTTCCACATACGAAGCTAGTCAATATGTATGGAATAACAGAAACAACTGTCCATGTAACGTATAAGGAAATTTCAAGCTATGAAATCGAGAATAACATCAGCAATGTAGGAAAACCGCTCCCAACCCTTTATGTGCATATCTTAGATAAAAATAAGAGACTTGTGCCCGATGGAGCAATAGGCGAATTATACGTTGGCGGTGCTGGAGTTGCGCGTGGTTATTTAAATCGTCCGGAATTGACATCTACTCGTTTTATCCATGATCCGTATCGTCAAGGGATGATCCTTTATCGAACTGGGGATTTAGCTAAGCGTCTGCCTAGCGGAGAACTGGAATATTACGGGAGAATGGATCATCAGGTTAAGATTCGAGGTCATCGCATTGAGCTAGGAGAGATTGAGTCTGTTCTTTTAAAGCAAGGAGAGCTACTAGAGGTAGCCGCTTTAACTAGGGTGGACGCTGACGATCAGGCGTATATCTGTGTGTATTTCAGGTCTGAGAAGAAAATAGGCTCAGCGTTGTTGCGAGAAAAACTTGCTCAAGAGCTCCCTGAATATATGCTTCCTGCTTATTATATTCAAGTTGACGCTTTACCACTGACCTCAAATGGCAAGCTTGACCATAGCAAGCTTCCGAATCCATTACATGGTGTTGAGCTTGAAACGGAATATGTTTCTCCCCAAACCGAAACGGAGCTACTATTAGCCCAGCTTTTTCAGGACGTATTCAGTGGCTCTAGGATTGGAGTAAAGGATAACTTCTTTGAGCTTGGTGGAGATTCTATCCGTGCCTTGCGTCTGGTCAGTGCTATTAATGAATCTCTTGAGACTGAGCTTCAAATTAGACACATTTATGAGTATTCAAGCATTGAGCAATTAGCAGAGTGGATGGATCAGCAGGACCAAACGGATCAATTAGAGCCCGTGCTTGAAACAGAAAGTGTGATTGAGGAAATTGAAGCGCAGAAAGCGGAAGTATTGTCTAATGATTTGGAGCGTAAGAAGCTTCCTGCAAATATAGCAGATATGTATCCTCTAAGTGATATTCAGTTAGGCATGCTCTATTATCAAATGCAGAATCCGGATGAAGGAACCTATCATGATCAGATGCCTTATGAGTTCATAGATGCTACGTTTCATAAGGAAGCACTTATTCATGCCTTGGAGCTACTGACCAAGAAGCACCCTATGTTAAGGACCGTCTTTCATTTGCGCTCAGCGTCAGCTCCTATGCAGATTGTCTTAAATGAGGCAACGCCAGATGTCGCTTTCATAGATGTTTCGCAGCTAGAAAGGTCTGCTCAAAAACAGCATATTGAAGCAGCATTGCTAGAGGATCGGTCAGCAGGCTTTGATTTGTTAAAGCCGTTATGGCGTGTGCAAGTTTATAAATGGGGCGAAATGAATTATTCCTTTATTCTAATCTGTCATCATGCAATTTTAGATGGCTGGAGTGTGGCTTCCTTTATAACCGAGCTAGCTAATCTGTATTTAAAATTAAAAGATGGTGTGCTGGAAACCTCTACTCAGCTTCCGTTAAAGCATGATTATAAGGCCTTTATTATAGAACAGCTTGCTATCAAAAAAGATGAGACGATGCGCTCATTTTGGCAGAAGGAGCTAGAGGATTACAAAAGGCTTTCATTGCCAAGTCGATTAGTAGAGCACCAGGAAACAATGATTTTTGAATATGAGTTAGATGAAGCGCTATTAAGGGACTTAAAGCACCTAGCTCAGAAGCATCACACTACGATGAAGCATGTTTGCTTTGCTTTCTATTTAAATATGCTGAATATGCTCTCCTATGAAAATGATTTTGTTGTTGGAATTGTAGAGCATAATCGTCCACATTGTGAGCATGCGGATCAAATATTGGGCTGCTTTTTAAATACGGTTCCTTTTAGAATGGCTTTTGGGGCACAACTCACTTGGGATCAGTTTATTGAAGCAGTAGATATGAAGCTAAAAGAGCTTAAATGGTATGGTCGTCTTCCATTTCAGGAAATTTTAAAATCAATCGGTGAGTCTTCTACTGGAAGCAATCCCATTTACGATACATTTTTTAATTTCATAGATTTCCACATCTATAAGGAGATGAATTTTGAAACGACTCAGGATAATGAAAGCCTAGAAATCAAGGAATTTACTAAAAATCATATTTCCTTTGATTTCACAGTCATTCATACGGAGGAACAGCTTAAGCTCAGCTTAATTTACTCCAATTCTGTTTTTTCAAGGGAAGATATTCATAGGCTTACTCAGTACTTCGTTCAAAGTGTACGTTTAGCAGCGACTCAAGGACAATCTGTCATAACTAAAGAGTACATGCTGTCTGTGGAAGAGAAACAGCTTCTAGAAAGACAGCTTTTAGGAGAAAATCCAACTGGCTTAGCAAATAACGAGAAAATATCTAGTATGTCTAGCATCTTTGAGCTTTTTGAAGCAAATGCTTCTCAGGGCTCTACCCAAATAGCCTTGGTCGATGAAAAACAGAAGCTATCGTATGAACAGCTTAACACTCAGGTACGCTTAGTCGCCACAGCTTTAAAGAACAGGGGTATCGAGCCTAAACAGACAGTAGCAATTATGCTTGAACCATCCGTAGAAGTCATCATTAGTATGCTATCTGTATGGAAGATAGGTGCTGTTTTTACACCAATTGATCCTGAATCACCAATAGAACGAATAAACTATATCCTACAGGACAGTGGAAGTGTGGCCCTTGTTTCAACTGAGGAGTTAATAGCTAAGGGAGAAGGGAAGATAGAAGTCTCCTGTATGAGTGTAGACCATTTACTAGTGGAAAAAGTGAGCTGGTCAGAGGTTCATGACCCTAGCACAGCATCTATTGATTTAGATGATTTAGCTTATATTATGTATACCTCAGGCACTACAGGTATTCCTAAAGGTGTAATGATTAAACACGGCAGTTTAGCCAATTATGTGCATTGGTTCAAACACTTTACTAAGATTTCTGCAAAGGATCGAGCTGCCTTACTTTCGTCTCACAGCTTTGATCTGGGGTATACGAGCATCTTCTCAGCTCTAGCGTCAGGTAGTGCTTTATACCTGCTCTCAAAGGATACGTACATGCAGCCTCACAAACTTGTGAATTACTTGGATGAGCAAAATATCAGCTTTATTAAGCTTACGCCTGCACTGTTCAGCACGATAGCCCAGCAAAGAGAAGCAAGGGCTCAGCTGTCTTCCCTTAGATTAATTGTACTAGGAGGAGAGGCTCTACAAGTGAAGGATGTGGAGGTGTTCCATCAAGCGTATCCACATGTAGAGTTTGTTAATCATTACGGGCCTACAGAAGCTACCATTGGCTGTATCGCTCAGAAAATAAGCTTTGAGGAGTGGGAGTTATTCAAGCTCAGCCCAACACTTGGCCATCCGATTGATAACACTAGAGTGTATATGCTGGATAAGAATAATCAATTGCTTCCACATGGAGTTGCTGGAGAAATAGCTATAGCTGGAGCGGGATTGGCTCAAGGATACCTGAATCGTAATGAATTAAATACTGAAAAATTTGTTTCCATTCAGTTATTAAACAATATAGAACGAGTATATAAATCTGGTGATTTCGGAAGGTTTACAGAGGACGGACGTATAGAGTATAGGGGTAGAATTGACGATCAAGTCAAAATACGTGGCTATCGAGTAGAACCAAAAGAGCTACAGGTGCAGCTTCAGAGGCAAAAGGATATTAAGGAAGCGTTCATTTTAACCGAAGCAGATGAGGCTGGCTCTACTTATCTAACTGCGTATTATTCAGCTAATAAGGAGCTAAATATATCAGAGCTGCGTGCGTCTTTATTAGAAGATTTGCCTGAATATATGCTTCCAAGATATTTTGTATTTTTAGATCAATTCCCTCTAACGCCAAACGGTAAAATAGACAGATTAGCATTAGCTAGCCATAAGCCTACAGTTTTTTCAAGTCATGCTTTCGAAGGGCCAAGAACGACTACTGAAGCGATTTTGGTTAAGCTATGGAAGGATGTCCTTGGACTGAAGGAGCTCAGTATTCATGATCATTTCTTTGAGGTCGGTGGAGATTCCATTAAGGCGATCCAGATATCCTCCAGGCTTTACGCCCAAGAGCTCCAAATGGAAATTAAGGATTTACTACTTTATCCAACCATTGCCCAGCTCAGTAAGCATATTAAGCCTTTAGTAGAAAGGATTGATCAAGGACTGGCTCAAGGCAACGTTGAATTAGCTCCTATTCAACGCAGATTTTTTAAAGCTCATTCAGATACTCAGCATCATTATAATCAGTCTGTGATGCTCCAATTTAATGATGGTTTAAGTGAAGCAGAGGTAACAATTATGTTTAAAAAGCTTCTGGAGCATCATGATGCCTTACGTATGCGTTACTCTGATGAAGAAAATGGAGAGGTAAAGCAGTTTTATGCAGACATCCAAAATACCTCCAAGTCATTTACTTTGCAAGTATTTGATTGGACAGAGAAAGCGGAGGAAGATATTGAGGCTGCTATTTCAATTGAACTCAATCACTTACAGGGAAGCCTAAATATATTTGATGGACCATTAATACAGTTGGGCTTGTTTCAAACTATGAAGGGTGATCATCTAGCTGTGATTATTCATCATTTAGTTATAGATGGTGTTTCATGGAGAATTTTATTTGAGGATTTATCCACCTTGTATAGGCAGCTTCAAAATAAGGAGCCTTTAGCGCTTCCGGCTAAAACTCATTCTTACCAGCATTGGTCTAAGCATCTGCAGGAGCTCGTAATGAACAAAAGCTTCATGAAATCAGCAGATTATTGGCAGAAGCTTGAGCAGGTGGACGCACACCCATTACCTAAAGATCATATAGCAGAGAGCAATTTGACTAAGGATACTAGATTTGTAGAGTTAGCCTTCTCGAAAGAGGAGACAAATGATGTGTTAAAGCATGTTCATCGTGCTTATTCCACAGATGTGAATGATTTTCTACTTAGTGCTTTAGGATTGGCTTATCAGCAATGGAGTGGATTAGATAAGCTGTTTATCGATTTAGAAGGTCATGGACGCGAGGATATTGTCCAAGCTGTTAACACCTCAAGAACAGTCGGCTGGTTCACAGCTATTTATCCGATTCTTCTTGACATGTCATCACTTAGCATCGGACGACTTAGTGAAGACAGGCTCTCTTATTTCTTAAAAGCTACTAAAGAAAGCTTGAGACAAATCCCACATAAGGGTATTGGATATGGGGTTCTGAATGAGTTCACTTCAAGGGAGGAGAAGGAAGAGAGAACGAGTATTAAAGCAGAGGTTAGCTTTAACTATCTTGGGCAGTTTGATCAGGATTTAGATACGGACAGCTTTTCGCTATCCCCTTATTCAAGTGGTATGACCATTCATCCTGAAAGACCCAGAGCGTATGCTCTTGATGTGACCGGCATTGTGTCTCAAGGAAGGTTAACCCTGTACTTCCATTATAACGTAAATGAATTTGAGGACAGGACGATTCAAAGTTTGGCAGACCTTTACCTAGAGCAAATACAGCTGCTTACTGAGCATTGTAAGCATGTGAAAGTTGGAGAAAAAACACCTAGTGATTACCGTAACAGCTCTATAACCATCGATGAGCTTGCTTTTATTCAAAAGCAATTTATCCACCGCGAAATTGAGAAGGTTTATGGATTATCCCCTATGCAGAAGGGTTTTCTCTTTCATGCTTTATATCATGAGGGGTCTAATGCCTACTTTGAACAATTTTGCTTTACTTTAAAGGGAATTCTGAATGTGGAGGCGTTTGAAAGAAGCTATAATGAGCTGTTAAAGAGATACGATATTTTTAGGACAGCATTCATTTATGAAAACGTTAAGGAAATGCAGCAGGTTGTACTGGAGCATGAGGATATTAAGATTTGGTATGAGGATGTTCAGCATTTAACAGATCTTGAAAAACAGCAATATACGGCAAGCTTTAAGCATGCTGATCGTGAAAAAGGCTTTACATTATCGGAAGGTTTGCTTATGAGAATGTCGCTTATACGACTGGAAGAACAAGAATATCAGGTCGTTTGGAGTCATCATCATACCATTATGGACGGATGGTGTATGGGCATTATCACTCAAGAGTTCTTTACTATTTACTCCACCTATGCGCGTAATGAAGAGCCTATACTTGAGAATCCAGAGCCGTACAGCCGTTACATCGATTGGTTAGAGCAGTTGGATCATGGTGTAGCATTAGACTATTGGAAGGACTATTTATCTGAGTATGATCAACAGGCTACTTTACCTAAGACAAATGACCTGCTATCAAGTGAGGAATATACTAACAAGGAACAATACTTCGATTTAGGCAAGGACTTGTCCCTTAAAATTCAGACGTTAGCAAAGCAGGAGCAGGTTACCATTAATACTATTTTTCAGGCTGTGTGGGGAATTTTACTACAGAGATACAACCATACAGATGATGTTGTCTTCGGTTCTGTTGTTTCCGGTAGACCGCCGGATCTTCCTGGGATTGAGAAGATGGTGGGGCTGTTTATTAATACGATTCCAGTAAGAGTGAAAAGCAGCTCAAATATGAGCTTTTCGGAGCTTCTAAAGACTCTTCAGGAACAGGCTTTTGAAGCCAAGCAGTACGAATACTTTTCTCTAGCTGAGATTCAAAATACATCTACGTTAAAGCAGAATTTGCTCGAAAATATTATGATCTTTGAAAATTACCCTATTGAAGCACAAATGAAAGAATCCAATGAACAGGGTATACAGCTATCAATTGATCAAGTCGAAATTTTTGAACAAACCAATTATGACTTTAATATGACCATCATTCCTGAGAATGACATGACGATACGGTTTAGCTACAATGCTAACGTCTATACGGAGGAGACGGTTGAAAAAGTAAAGGGTCACTTATTTGAGGTTTTTAGACAGGTTACTCACCATTCTGAAATGAGAATGAGAGATATTACGATTGTCTCTGAGCAAGAAGCACATCAGTTACTGAGCCAATTTAATAACACCCTGATGCCTTTCCCACATGATAAAACCCTTCAGGATATGTTTGAAGAACAGGTTGCTCAAACTCCTGATCGTCTGGCTGTACGATGTGGTGATACTACTTTAACGTATGCTCAGCTAAATCAGCGTGCTAATGCTATTGCTCATTATCTGAGGGGAAAAGGGGCTGACAGGAATAGTCTCGTAGGTATTTTGGTTGAACGGTCTATTGAAATGATGGTTGGAATATTTGGCATTATAAAAGCAGGGGCTGCCTATTTGCCTATCGATCCAAGCTTACCAACAGATAGAATTCAATACATGCTGGAGGATAGTGAAGCAAAGCTAGTCATTACTCAAAAAAAATTCCTTGAAGTGCTGAAAGATGTAGAACATCGAATGGCTACAGAAGCATTGTTTACAGTGGTAAATTTGAATGATCCATCATTGTATAGTGATATCATTGCACCAGCTGAAAAATATAGTTCACCAGAAAGTTTAGCCTATGTGATTTATACTTCAGGGTCAACGGGTAAGCCAAAGGGAACAATGATTGAGCACCGTTCTGTATTAAATAGGATTCATTGGATGCAAAGGAAGTATCCGCTCACTGAGCATGACGTCATCCTGCAAAAAACACCGTTTACGTTTGATGTTTCTGTCTGGGAGTTATTTTGGTGGACCTTTGCTGGCGCTTCTGTGAGTTTGCTACCGCCGGGTGGAGAGAAAAACCCTGAAATGATTTTACACACCATTGAACGAGAGAAAGTAACGACGATGCATTTTGTTCCTTCTATGCTAAACGCCTTTTTGGAGTATGTGGAGCACACCGCAGAGAGAGATCAATTACGCTCTTTAAAGCGTGTCTTTACTAGTGGAGAAGCTCTTCAAGCTAATCAAGTTAATCAATTTATAGCTCTTGTTAATAAGCATTCGGGAGCCACCCTGCACAACCTATATGGACCAACAGAGGCAACAGTGGATGTATCCTACTTCGATTGCTCGGAGGAAGGCTTGAACGTTATTCCAATTGGAAAGCCAATAGATAACATCAAGCTGTACGTGCTAAATCCTGATTTAAATCTACAGCCAATCGGCTGTCCAGGGGAGCTGTGCATTGGTGGAGTTGGAGTTGGCCGGGGCTATATAAATAAAGCGGAATTAACGGCTGAAAAGTTTATTTCTAATCCTTTTGAAACTGATCAAGTGTTATACCGTACAGGAGATCTTGTCAAATGGCAGGAAGACGGAAATATTCAATATTTAGGACGTTTTGACCATCAGGTGAAAATTAGAGGTCATAGAATTGAATTAGGTGAAATTGAATCCCAGCTTTTGAAGCTACCAGCTATCAAAGAGGCCGTAGTTATATCTAAGCCTGATCATAATGAGAACAATCAGCTTGTTGCCTATATTGTGGCAACGACACGGTTAGATGCGACTCAATTAATTGAACAGTTAGCTGCTAAGCTTCCTGAGTATATGCTCCCAGCAGCTATTTTACAGCTAGATTCAATGCCTCTTACCCATAATGGGAAGCTAGACCGTAAGTCTTTGCCAGATCCATCCTACAAGTCTGAAAGGGAATATGAGGCCCCAAGAAATGACATTGAGGAAAAACTAGTAGAGATATGGATGGATGTTCTAGGGACCCAGCAGGTTGGCATTCATGATCATTTTTTCAGCCTAGGTGGAGATTCTATCAAAGCCATTCAAGTTGCATCCAGGCTATATAAATATGCTCTTAAGCTAGATATTAAGGATCTCTTTCAGTATCCTCGAATCGCTGACTTAAGTAAGTATGTTCGTGTCAATCGTAGAAAGCAGAGTCAGGAAATGGTCACTGGTGAAGTTATGCTAACTCCTATTCAAAAGCACTTTTTTGAAACTCAAAAGCTTGAGCCAAAGCATTTCAACCAAGCGATTTTACTTTTTAATGAAAAAGGCTTTGAAGAGCATACAGTGAGACAGGTATTTACGAAGCTTGTTGAGCATCATGATGCACTAAGAATGGTTGTTAGGAAGGAAAATAATCAGTTTGTTCAGGAAAATCGACCTTTTTCGACAAATTCTCTTTCTGATCTATTCAAGCTCTTTGTTTTTCAGGTTCCTATTCAGGAGGATGTGTCAAGCTACATCCATCGCACAGCCACAACGATACACGAGGATATAAGCCTTGAGCAGGGTCCTTTAGTAAAGGTAGCCATATTTAAAACAAATGAGGGAGATCATTTATTAATAGTCATCCATCATTTAGTGATTGATGGGGTTTCTTGGAGAATACTATTAGCTGATTTAGAGCTTGGCTTTAATCAGGTATCCCGGCAGCAGCCTATTGAATTCCAAGCAAAAACATTGTCTTTCAAAGAATGGTCTGTGGCTCTTTCCGATTACTCTAAGAGTAAGCTCGCCTCTAAGGAATTAGCTTACTGGGAAGAAGTAGAGGCTGAACAATTTACTATTTTGCCTAGGGATCAGTCTATGAAAACCCGACTTTTACATGACGCCGATGTTCTGTCTGCTTCTTTATCTAATCAGCAGACCAAGCAGCTTCTGACATCGGCACACCAAGCCTATAATACTGAGATTAATGATTTGCTCCTTAGTGCATTGGGGCTGGCTTTACACAAATGGACAGGACGAGAAAGGCTTGGCATTCATTTAGAGGGTCATGGAAGGGAAGAAATCGTTGCTGGTCTTGATACTACAAGAACGGTTGGATGGTTTACAGCTATTTATCCTGTTGTTTTGGATGTTAAGGGAGTTCAAGCTGAAGAAGCGGAAAGCGTAGGTTATTGGATTAAGAATGTGAAAGAGATGTTAAGAAAGGTCCCGCATAAAGGTGTAGGATATGGCGTTTTAAAATACAATGCTAGCTTGCTACAGGATAGTCCTAGTGACGGTATAGATGTTCTCTTTAATTATTTAGGGCAGTTTGATCAGGAATTAAACTCAAGCTATTTCAAAGGCTCACCTTATTCAAGTGGAATCGCTTCTAGTCCTGGATCGATTAAAGAGTATGCTTTAGATCTAAGTGCCATCGTTACGGAAGGAAAGCTAGCTGTGCGCGCAGCCTTTCATCCACAGGAATTCAAAAGAGAAACAATTGACTTGTTTTTGCAGCAGTTTATACATTCCTTGGGTGCGGTTATTGATCATTGTGATTTGCAAAAAGAGACGATATCTACACCGGCTGATTTAGGCTATGAGGACCTAACAATTGATGAATTGGACGAGCTACAGGATGAGTTAGGTGAGCTTATTGATGACTAAGTGATAGGGAGGGGATACAGGTGAGTCAAAAGGTTGAAATTCAAAGAATATATCCACTAACTCCTATGCAAGAGTCCATGCTTTTCCACGCCATTATGGATGAATCAAATGCTTATATTGAACAAATTTCATTTGATGCGATAGGGGACGTTAGTATAGAAGCCTTTGAACAAAGCTTTAACTTGCTAATAGCAAGGTATGATGGGCTACGAACCGTCTTTAAATACAAAAATGTGGCTAGACCTATTCAGATTGTGCTTAAGAAAAGGAAGGCCAAGGTTCAGTTCCATAGTCTAAAGGGGGTAGAGGACTCAAGTAAGGCTTCATTTATCCAAGACCTCCTTGAAAAGGAGCGTCAAAGAAAATTTGATTTGACTAAGGACATACCTATGAGGATTACCGTTATCCAGCTTGAGGAACAAGTCTATAAAATGATTTGGTGCTACCATCATATTATGATGGATGGCTGGTGTCTTAGCTTATTGTTTAAGGATTTCTTGGAGCTATATCAGTCAACGCTACAAGGATATCAGCCAACACTATCCCCTGTATACCCGTTTCACACGTTTGTTGATTGGCTTGAAAAGCAGGATACGGAGGAAGCACAGCATTACTGGAAGAAGCATTTGGAGGGCTTTGAGCAAATTAGTGAGCTTCCGGGCAAGCGTTTCTCAGAGGTAAGGGAACCAGAGCAAAATACTCAGCAGCATGATTCCTTAAGCTTTCAATTCTCAGAGCAGGATACGAGGGCATTAGAGGACCTAGCAAGGAGAACTCAAGTAACGACAAATTCTATCCTTCAGGCTGTATGGGGGGTCTTGCTGGGGAGATATAACCATACGCATGACGTAGCTTTTGGAGTGGTCGTATCCGGAAGACCACCTGAAATTGTAGGAATCGAAAGTATGATAGGGCTATTTATCAATACGGTCCCTATGAGAGTAGAGATGTCTGGTTCAGCATCCTTTATCGAAGTGGTTGAGGACATGCAGAGGGTTACACTGGAGGCTCAAAGATACGCTCATTTATCTCTATCAGACATTCAATCACAATCGCTACTAAAGCAGAATGTCATAGATCATATCATGGCTTTTGAAAACTATCCTATTCAAGAGCAAATGCAGCAAGGCGAATCGTCTACTAATGATGCCTTAACGTTTGAGATAGATAATGTACAGATTTTTGAGCAGACAAACTATGATTTCAATATTATTATTAGCCCTGGAATGGAAATGCAGGTGAAGTTTTCCTTTAACACAGCTGTGTACGAGCGAAGCTTTATTCAGCAAATAGGCGGACATGTTCAGCAGATCATTAAGACGATCCTAGGCCAGCCAAATATACGCATTGACGAGATTCCTATCGTAACGGAGGAGGAAGAGGCTGTTCTGCGCGGCTTCCATACAGCAAGCCTTGATGGTGGGCTTGGTAGCTATCCGAGGAATAAGCTGCTGCCGGAGCTGTTTGCTGAGCAGGTTGCCTTAAGACCCGACGCTTTGGCTGTCGTCCAAGGGGAACGAGGTTTCACGTACATGGAGCTAGAGGAGGAGAGTGATCGGCTGGCTCAGCGTCTGATTCAGCAAGGGATACAACGTGGAGAGCGAGTGGGCCTTATGGCAGGTCGGTCCGCGGATATGGTCGTTGGGATGCTGGGCATTGTGAAGGCTGGAGGAGCGTATCTTTCGTTAGAGGCAGGGCTTCCTGAGGAGCGGAAGCAGTATATGCTCCAGGACGGAGGAGTCCGCTGGATTGTAGTGTCGGAGGCGCTTAGACAGGGCGTTCCTGCGGGGGCTGTGGCTCTTGTGCTGGGTGCAGAGGAGGAAGAATCTGGAGCTTCAAGAGGTGAGGATAGAGGAGTCACGCTAGGAGCTTCGAATGTACAGGCTAGTTTAAGCACATCTGAGGCAGTGGCAGAATCAGCAGCAGGAATAGCGGGGGAACGGATCAGCAAAGGCTCGGCTGAGCAGGTAGCCTATGTGATGTATACGTCAGGCTCAACAGGGACCCCGAAGGGGGTCATGGTCACTCACCGAAATGTGGTCAGACTCGTGAAGCAAAGCAATTATGTACAGCTGGAGGCTGGAGATCGACTACTGCAAACCGGAGCGAGTGGCTTTGACGCTAACACCTTTGAAGTCTGGGGAACGCTTTTGAATGGTCTGACCGTCTATTTCGTGGAGGATGACATTCTGCTTGAGACGGAGCGTTTAGGAGAAGCGCTACAAGCCTATCAGATTAGCACGATGTGGCTCACATCTCCCCTATTTAATCAGCTGGCGCAGCAAAAGCCTAGCATCTTCCAAGGGATGAAGCAGCTGCTTGTAGGGGGAGATGTGCTGTCCCCCGTGCATATTGAGCAGGTCAGACAGGCTTGTCCCAGTCTAACGGTGATCAATGGCTACGGGCCGACTGAAAACACGACCTTCTCCGTGTGTTATCGAGTAGAACCGGGGGAGAGGATCGAAGGAGCCATTCCGATTGGCTACCCGATCAGTCACTCTAGCGCCTACATTCTGAATGAACAGCAGCAGCTCAAGCCCATTGGGGTTGCGGGAGAGCTGTGTGTAGGTGGCGATGGAGTAGCACTAGGCTATCTGAATCAGGCGCCTCTCACAAAAGAACGCTTCGTTCCTGACCCGTTTCTGCCTGAGGGCAGAATGTATCGAACGGGAGACCTAGCCCGTTGGCTACCCGATGGACGGATCGAATACCTTGGACGGATGGATCAGCAGGTCAAGCTGAGAGGGTATCGGGTGGAGACCGGAGAGGTGGAAAGCCAGCTCCTGAAGCTTGCTGGGGTTCGAGATGCTGTTGTTCTCGTCAGAGAACATGGAGGGGAAAAGCAGCTTTGTGCGTATTATGTAGCGGATCAGGATCTAGACGTAGCGGAGCTAAAGGCCAAGCTGAAAGCAAAGCTACCCGACTACATGATCCCGACCCTGATGATGAGCATGGAGAAGCTACCTCTGACAGCGAACGGGAAGATTGATCGGGCCCAGTTGCCTGAGCCTGATCGCACTCAACTGGCGTGGAGCGAAGAGCCGCCAGCTGGGGAGGTGGAGGAGCGTTTAGCCCAGCTTTGGCAGGATGTGTTAGGCGTAGAGCATGTGGGACGAGGGGATCACTTTTTCGAGATGGGAGGCCATTCCTTGAAGGCGACCCAGCTGTTAACGCGGATTCATAAGGAGTTTCAGGTGGAGGTTCCGCTACGATCGATCTTTAAGGCTAGCCAGTTCATTGATATGGCAAAGGCTATTGAGCAGGCCAGTTTAAAAGAAAAAGGAGTGATTCCTAACATTGAATCGCGTTCTGAATATAGAACCTCGCCAGCCCAAAAGCAAATACTAGCTATACAGCAAATGAATAAAGAAAGTATCTCCTATAACATTCCCTGGGGCTTGTTCATAAAGGGAGAGCTAAAGCATGAGGATATCGAAGAGATCCTTAAGAAGCTCATTCAAAGACATGAAGCGTTTAGAACATCATTCCTTTTTAAAGAATCGGGCCCAGTACAGATTGTTCAGCCTAACGCTAGCTTTACTATGGAGTATATAGAATTGGATGAAGCTAGAGATGATCAATATCCTGAAGGTATGGGTGAAGAGGAAATAGACCAAATCTTTGAGTCCTTTGTTCGTCCGTTTGACGTGTCACAGGCTCCTTTGCTTAGGGCGGGCTTGGTAAAGTGTGCGGAGAATAAACACTTCTTTATGTGTGACATGCATCATCTAATATCTGATGGTACATCAATGAGCATCCTGCTGGAGGAGCTAACAGCGTTGTGTAATGGGGAGAGTGTCCCTCCACTTAGAATTCAATATAAGGATTATGCGGAGTGGCAGGAAGGCAGGATTCAGTCTGGAGACTTTCAAGAGCAAAAAGCGTATTGGCAGTCTGTATTAGGTGGAGATTTACCAGAGCTTAGCCTGCCAACCGATTTCTCCAGGCCACAGGTCAGAAGCTTTGCTGGAGACCGAGTTGAGTTTATGGTAGATCAGGACCTAACCCAAAAGCTTCACTCTGTTGCCCAGGCTACACGCACCACATTGTTTTCCGTTCTACTAGCAAGCTTAAATATCTTGCTCCACAGATATAGCGGACAGAGAGATATTATCGTAGGATCGCCTGTAGCAGGAAGAACTCATAGTGACCTAGAGCGTGTGATCGGCATGTTTGTAAATACGCTGGCTTTTAGAACACATCTAGCAGAGAATATAAGCTTTCAAAATTTGTTACAAACGGTTCAGATGAATGTTGTAAAAGGCTTAGAAAATCAAGAGTATCCATTGGATAAGGTGATTAAGGACTTATCCCTAAGCGTGCAACCCAATCGCAACCCACTATTTGATGTCGTTCTTGTTCTTCAAAACATGACTAAGCCAGCAGGACAAATACAGAGTCTACAATTTGAGTCTTATGAGTTCAATCCTGGTACGGCCAAGTTTGATCTCACCTTACAAGCTATTGAGCAAGATGGACAGTTAGCATGCACGTTCGAATTTAGTACAGATTTATTTAAACGGGAAACGGTGACCCATTTTTCAGCTGATTTTATACGAATATTGGAGCAAATATCAAGCAATCCTGAAATAGAACTACAGGATATTCAATTAGAGAAACGCTATAAGAAGTTAAAGCAAGTCATTAAAGAGGATGTAAGCTTTAAATTTTAGGCTGAACGCTTAAGTAAAAGGAGGCAGGTGACAAAAATGGTGGATAAAATAGCACAGAATCTTATGCTTTCTGATTACACGTTAAATGAGGAGAAGGAGTATTGGTTACAAAAGCTAGAGGGTGAGATCAGCTTTAGTGGTTTTCCTGTGGACTACTATAAACCAAGGGTAAATGAAGGTTTAGCTAAAATAACTATACCAATTCCTGAGCCACTTTTTAATCGGATGAACACGATGTGTAATCATAATATGCATGGGCTGTATATGATTCTTGTTTCAGGAGTGAAAGCTCTCCTGTACAAGTATACAGATAACGAGGATATCATGATTGGCATGCCTTCTTTTCAACAAACTGAATCGGAAGAGACAATGGCTCATATTATTGCTCTTCGTTCAAAAATAGAGCACGAGCAAAGCTTTCGATTCCTTTTAAGTGACATTAGAAGCAGTGTTTTAGAGGCGGATCAGCATCAAAGCATTCCATTTAATGTGCTTGCTGGTCTGAAACAAGAAAGCTGGAATGAATCAGAGGGCTTTCAAACAATTGTAGCTTTTAATGCTATTCATAATGAGTTACATAGGCATGAAATTGAAACAAATACATTGTTTTATTTTGAGAGAGATGACTCTCAGCTTTATTTGCACTTGTTCTATCATTCCCATCTTTATCAGCAGGAAACGGTCGACAGGCTAGGAGAACAGCTTCTTCTTATTTACGCTCAGACACTTACAGATCCAGAGATTTCTATAAAGGATATTTCTTTAGTGACGGATGATCAAGAAAAGGAATTGCTTAGCCTATGGAAGGAAAATGAAGTCAAATATCCACCATCTACGATTCATGAGCTTTTTGCTCAGAGTGTGAGGCTGTTCCCTAATAGAGTAGCGCTTTCTGACGGGCAAAAGGAGCTAACTTATGCAGAGGTAGATCAGTGGACAAATAGACTGGCTCATACACTTATCGAAAAGGGACTACAAAGAGAGCAGTTAGTGGCTGTTGTTCTTGAGCGTTCCTTAGAGATGGTGATGTCAGCCTTAGCCATTCTGAAGGCAGGAGGGGCGTATGTCCCTATTGATCCGAGCTATCCTATCGATAGAATTCTCTACACGCTAGAGGATAGTGCTGCAAACCTTGTTTTAACACAGCCGGAAGTAAAAAATGTACTTCATTTGAACGTGGGCATTACGGTCATTGATGTACACCAGCAAGAAGCATTGAGTAAGGATGATAGTCCCTTACCAAATAGAAATGAAGCAGAAGACTTAGCCTATATCATTTATACTTCAGGGACAACAGGAAAGCCTAAAGGGGTCATGATTGAACATGAAAATGTGGTTCGACTGTTACATAACGAAGCGTTCCAGTTCGATTTTAATGAACGGGATGTCTGGACATTGTTTCATTCGTTCTGCTTCGATTTCTCTGTGTGGGAGATGTACGGTGCTCTCCTATACGGAGGGAAGCTAGTTGTTGTACAGGCTGATGAAGCAAGAGATCCTGCAAAATTCATAAACGTGTTACTAGAGGAACAGGTAAGTGTGTTAAATCAAACTCCTACAGCGTTTGCTCAATTAGTAGAGGAGCATATGAAGGATACGAAGAATAACCTAGATTTGCGTTATGTGATATTTGGAGGCGAGGCTTTAAAGCCAGGAGGCTTAAAGAGCTGGAAAAGACGCTATCCCGAATGCAAGCTAATTAATATGTACGGAATTACTGAAACTACCGTTCATGTAACATATAAAGAAATAACAGAATACGAAATCGAGCATAACATCAGCAATATTGGAAAACCGATCCCGACACTTTCAACGTATATTTTTGATACGAATCAGCAGGTGCTCCCAGTGGGCTTAGCTGGTGAGCTCTATGTAGGAGGAGCTGGAGTTGGCCGAGGATATTTGCACAGACCGGAGCTTAGCGCTGAAAAGTTTATACAGAATCCCTACAGATCTCAAGAGAGGCTTTATCGCACAGGGGATTTAGCGCGCTTGCTGACTAACGGAGAAATGGAGTATTTAGGTAGAATTGATCATCAGGTAAAAATCCGTGGTTTTCGAATTGAGCTTGGAGAAGTTGAGACGGTCCTTCTACAGCACCAAGCTATTCAGGAGGCTGCAGTCTTAACGAAGAAGCATCAAACAGGAGAGAGCTATATTTGTGCCTATTACGTGCTTAAAGAAGTACTTTCAGAATGGGCTCTGCGAGAGTATATGGCTACTCTATTACCGGAATATATGATTCCGTCCTACTTAGTAGAAATAGATCGGTTTCCTGTAACCTCTAATGGAAAGATTGATCGGAAGCTCTTGCCAGATCCGAAGGAAAGACTAGCTGCTGAACTGGATGAGCCAAGTAATGAAGTAGAGCAACTGCTGGAGGAGATATGTGCAGAAGTAATTGGTATCGATAGAGTTGGAGTTCGACAGCCCTTCTTTCATGTAGGCGGCGATTCTATAAAAGCCGTAAGCTATGTAAATAAGATAAACAATGCCTTCCACGTACAGCTACAGGTTAAGGATATTTATGTACATCAAAGTATTCAACAGCTTAGTCAGGCTATTAATGAGCTAATGCGAAGTAGCGAAGGGACGTTAAGTGAGGCTGAAGCTACTCCTCACTCAGGGATTCAAGAGGCAACTAAAGAGCTTATTGAGCTTCAAGAAAAGATCCGTTCGTCTTCTGAGCTCAGTGCCCACATTAAGGATACTGTAGAAGACTTTTATCCTATGAGTGACATTGAAAGAGGGATGGTTTACTATGCTTTGGCAAATCCAAATCTAGGAATCTATCATGATCAATTTATTTACTATGTGACAGATGCTAGCTTTGATATTCCCGTTTTTGAGAAAGCTATAGATATGTTAACAAAAAAACATGATATTTTAAGAGCGAGCTTTAACCTAAAGGATTTTGAAATACCTATGAAGCTCATCCATACATCTATTTCTTTAAACCTTTCTTATGCCGATATCCGTACACTCACAAATGAGCAGCAGAAATCACATATTCAAGAGGACCTACAAAGAGATAGGGCTAAATCCTTTGATCCTCATACTGCCCCGTTGTGGCGTATGAAAGTTTATCAATTGACTGCTGAAAAGTGGTGCTTAGCCTGGATTTTCCATCATGCCATCCTAGATGGATGGAGCAATGCGTCCTTTATGACGGAGCTATCGAATACGTATTTTCGTTTAAAGGAGGACCCATCCTATACCGTTGAGCCATTATTAAGTCATTATCGATCCTATATTATTGAGCAAACGGTTTTGAAAAAAGATCCGAAGATAAAAGAGTTTTGGAAATCGGAGCTTAGTGAATATAAACGACTTCCACTCCCTAAGCGAAATGTACACGCTGACGTCAATGAGAGGAAAACGTACTCCATTCCATTAAAAAAAGAGCTATTAGAGCAGCTTAAAAAAATGGAATTAATGTACCAGACGGATATTAAAACATTATGTTTTTCAGCTTATGTCTCTATGTGTAGCATGCTTTCCTATGAACGAGATTTTGTTGTGGGTTTAATTGAAAATAACAGACCGATCTGTGAGGACAGTGATAAAATCCTAGGCTGCTTTCTAAACACAGTTCCAGTAAGAATTCGGTTAGATAAAAGTCTAACGTGGGGGGAGCATGTTCGAGCTATTAGTCAAAAGCTAGTTGATATTAAGTATTATGGAAGACTACCATTATTTGAGATCTTGAAGGAGCTAAAAGAAAGCTCTCAGGATGGGAATCCTTTATTTGATACCATTTACAATTATGTGGACTTTACGATTTATGAAAAGATGGAGCATCGAGAAACGGAAGCTGCTCCAATAGAGCTACAAGCAAATGAAAAAACAAACACGCTGTTTGATTTTACTCTCTTAAATACATTTAATCAATTTTCAGTGCATGTCATCTACTCACCTGTGTTGTTTGACGAGTCTGCTATGGAGAAGGTCATTCACTACTTTATTAAAGCTTTGGAGCATATTGCTTATAGACATGAAGCTGTTATAAAAAAGCAGGATTTATTATCCGCTGAGGAACAAAGGTTGTTCGTTCATGACCTTACTTTACCTAAGCAAGAACAGCTAAGTAAAAAGTCAATTCCAGATCTCTTTGAGGAGCAGGTTAGGCAGTACCCTCATAAGATGGCAGTCGTTTGTGCCGAGCAGGAGCTTACGTATGAATCTCTAAATGAGTACGTTCAGCGCTTAGCGCAGATCTTACAGGAAAAGGGTATTTCATCAGGGGATATCGTCGGTTTAATGACCTCTCATTCTCTTGAAACCGTTGTAGGTGCATTAGCCATTTTAAAAGCTGGGGCTGCTCTGGTCGCTTTAGATCCAGAATACCCTCATAGCAGAATTGAGCATATGATTGATGATAGTCAAATCAAGGTTCTCTTAACAGATGATAAGACTTCTAGCTCTTATCCGTTTCAAGGAACAGTGATCAACGTACTTGAGCAGCTAGGAGATGGTCAGAACAATCAGTCTGCTGGCAATGCTCTGCCAGAGTGGACAAACCCAGGAGAAAATGACTTAGCTTACTTAATCTACACGTCAGGATCAACTGGGAAACCAAAGGGAGTCATGGTTGAGCATAAAGGATTAGCTAATTTGAAGAGTGTTTTTGAGCAGGTATTCGGCATAACTCCAAACGATCGAATTTTACAATTTGCTAGCAGCTCGTTTGACGCGTCAATTTGGGAAATGAGCATGGCTTTACTGACCGGTGCAACTTTGTATATCCCAACAAAAGAAGTCATTATGAGTACGGCAAAATTCGAGAGCTTTATGAATCAGCATGAAATTACAGCGGCAACCTTGCCACCAACGTATGTATCACAGCTAGAGCCAACACGCTTAAACACGTTAAAGAAGCTCATTACGGCTGGTTCAGCCATTTCAGCTGAGCTTGTCCATCGCTGGAAGGGACATGTCCATTATTTTAATGCGTACGGTCCTACGGAATATACGATCTGTACAACAATCTGGGATTCCTCCTTATCCTATTTTGATGGATCTATTGTTCCTATCGGTCGACCTATCTACAACACTCATGTGTATGTGCTGGATCAGCAGCTAGAGCCGCAGCCGATCGGAGTAGAAGGAGAGCTTTGTGTTACCGGAGTAGCCTTAGCTAGAGGATATTTGAACAGGTCAGAGCTTACAGCAGAGAAGTTTGTAAAACATCCGTTGTTCCCTAATCAAAAGCTCTATCGAACAGGGGATTTAGTCAGATGGTCAGAGGATGGAAACCTTGAGTTTTTAGGTCGGCTTGATCATCAAGTGAAAGTCCGAGGGCATCGTGTAGAAACAGGAGAAATCGAAAACTCCCTTTTAAAAATAGACAGTGTTACAGAGGTGGTTGTCCTGGATCGAGAGGATGCAAACGGTCAAAAGTACCTTTGTGCTTACTTTGTAGCCGATCAACAATTAGAGCACTTAAAGCTAAGAGGAATTTTGTTGGAGAGCTTACCAGATTATATGGTTCCAGCTCACTTTATACAAATAGAAGAAATGCCGTTAACCCCTAATGACAAAATTGATCGAAGGGCACTTCCAGCTCCAGAAAGTAAAAGATTGACTGAAGGCAGAGAGTATCTTGCTCCTACTACTGACATTGAAAAGCTTCTTGCTGAAATCTGGCAGACGGTACTAGGTGTTTCACAGCTTGGAGTTGAGGAAAGTTTTTTTGAGCTAGGTGGCGATTCCATAAAGGCTATTCAGGTCTCAGCAAGGCTTCATGAAAAGGGTTATGCGCTTGAAATCAGTAGTATTTTTCAATACCCTTCCATTCAGCAGCTAGCTGAACAGGTTACTAGAAATAGCCATCAGGTTGATCAGGGGAGTGTACAGGGATATTTCTCCCTGACCCCGATACAAAAATGGTTGTTTGAAGAAAATCAATCGATTCACTACTTTAATCAATCAATTATGCTTCATCACCCAGAAGGTTTTGAAGCAGCGATATTGATGAAAGTTTTAGAACAAGTGGTAGAGCATCATGATGGATTGAGGATGTGCTTTAAGAACGAAGATGGTCAAACAGTAGGTTATATTCAAGGGTTAGATGAAACTCCTGCTTTTGATTTCATTTCTTACGATCTAAAGAATGAGAGTGGTACTACGCTCTCTAATAGAATTGAAGAATATTGTACAGCTCTTCAGCAGAGCTTTGTGCTAGAGCGAGGACCATTGTTTAAGGTAACTCTTTTTAAGACGCAGGAGGGAGATCATTTAATGCTCCTATTGCATCATTCCATTGTGGATGGTGTATCGTGGAGAATTCTACTTGAGGACGTAAGTGAAGCATACTCTCAGGAGCTGAACCAGCAGGAGATTCGCTTTCCGCAGAAAACCGATTCCTATCTAAGATGGTCAAACATGCTTTATGAATATGCTCAAAGCAATGAGCTTCTCCGTGAGATTGATTATTGGGCGGAGCTGGAAAGAGTCACGTGTCAGCGTTTGCCAGTTAACGAAAATAAGACTAGCTATACAAACCTCGTTAGGGATGGAGCAAATACTTCTTTTAAGTTAAGTACTGAGGATACACAAGCTCTATTAAATCAAACACATCAAGCTTATAACACGGAGATGAATGACATTTTATTAACGGCATTGGGACGTACAGTATATAAATGGACAGGTCATCATGATATCTTAATTCAGCTTGAGGGACACGGACGTGAAGCTTTTCTAAAAGACATGAATATCTCTCGAACTCTGGGGTGGTTTACATCCACATATCCCGTATTGATAAAGCTTGACCACACTAGAGATTCGGAGGAAGAGAACCTTGCTTATCATATAAAAAGTACGAAAGAAATGCTAAGAAAAATACCTAACAAGGGTGTTGGCTACTCCTTGCTAAAGTATGTCACACCTAGCGAGCTTACTAACCGATTATCGTTTGATATAAAGCCAGAAATTAACTTTAACTACCTAGGTCAATTTATGGAGCAGGATGAGAAATCGGTGATCAAACCATCCTCCATGTCTACTGGACAATCGGTAAGTCCGGAATTCTTCAGGCCTTCTGTTTTAGATTTTAGCGGGATGATTTCAAACGGTTCCTTAGAGTTTCATTTGAATTACAATACCCATCAGTTTTCAGAGCGACAAATGGAAGAGGTAATTAACCTATTCAAAACGGAGCTTTTACACATTATTGAGCACTGCCGTCGTGTCGAGCAGAAGCAAATGACACCTACAGATATGGGGAATTCTGAGCTATCTATTGAGGAGCTAGAGGATATTACTGATTTCTTTAATGATTTGGAATGAGTACAAGCTCCACACAGGACGCAAGGAATGTATGGTGAAAATAAAAGCTGTTACAAGAGTGTCTCTAACGAGAGGGGAATAGCGAATGGCAAAAAAAGTTGAAATACAAAATATTTATCCCTGTACGCCGATGCAGGAGGGGATGCTGTTTCATACTCTTCTGGATCAAGAATCTTACGTATATTTTGAACAAACCTCCTTTACGATCAGTGGGACGGTGGAAGTAGCTCTTCTTGAGCAAAGCTTTAATCACCTGATTAAGCGATATGATATTCTTAGGACTAATTTTATTCATCATAAATCCCGAAAGCCACAGCAGGTTGTTCTAAAGGAACGAAGCATATCCGTCCATTATGAGGATTACACTCATTTAGATGTAAAGGAGCAAGAGGTGTCTCTTCATAGATTTAAGGAAGCGGATAAGGGGAAGGGCTTTGAGCTTTCACGTGATCTTTTAATGCGTGTATCTGTGATTCGTACGGGTATAGAGCGGTATGTCATTCTGTGGAGTCATCATCATATTTTGATGGATGGCTGGTGCTTGGGAATCATTTTACAGGAACTGATGCAGATTTATACAGCTCTAAAGCAAGGGACATCTGTACAGCTTGGAAAAGTGCAGCCTTATTTATACTATATTAACTGGCTTAAACAACAAGATCAGGAGCTGGCTAGACAATTTTGGAGTGAATATCTTGGTGGATTCGAAGAACTGACTAGTATTCCAAAACAAATTTCACAGGGTCAGACTTCTTCAAGAAGGTTCATTCAGGATGAGCTTGCTTTTAAGCTTCCAGAGTCTATTACTCTGGAGCTTAGAAAATTTGCTCAGCAGCATCAAGTTACATTAAATACTGTAGTCCAAGCGGTTTGGGGAGTTCTTCTACAGCATTATAATCATAGTTCAGATGTCGTATTCGGCTCGGTTGTGTCTGGAAGACCTTCTGAGATTAATGGTATTGAGAAAATGGTTGGTTTGTTTATCAATACGGTTCCAGTAAGAGTTCAAGGGAGAAAGCAAGCCTTTAGTCAGCTTGTAAAGGACATGCAGAATATAGCACTACAAGCTGAAAGATTTGATTATTTCCCACTTTATGATATTCAAAATGGCTCTGCATTAAAGCAAAATTTAGTGGATCATATTATAGCCTTTGAGAATTATCCGATCCAGGAGCAAATTCAGCAATCACAATCATCCAATGAGCTTGGCTTTAGGATCGAAGATGCTGATGTTTTTGAACAATCGAATTACGACTTTACGCTTGCTATCGGCTCAGGGAAGGAATTATTTTTTAAGATTAGCTTTAACACAGCCGTATACGAGCGAAGCTTTATTCAGCAAATAGGCGGACATGTTCAGCAGATCATTAAGACGATCCTAGGCCAGCCAGATATACGCATTGACGAGATTGCAATCGTAACGGAGGAGGAAGAGGCTGTTCTGCGCGGCTTCCATACAGCAAGCCTTGATGGTGGGCTTGGTAGCTACCCGAGGAATAAGCTGCTACCGGAGCTGTTTGCTGAGCAGGTTGCCTTAAGACCCGACGCTTTGGCTGTCGTCCAAGGGGAGCGAAGCTTCACGTACCGGGAGCTACAAGAGGAGAGTGATTGGCTGGCTCAGCGTCTGATTCAGCAAGGGGTACAACGCGGAGAGCGAGTGGGCCTTATGGCAGGCCGATCAGCAGATATGGTCGTTGGGATGCTGGGCATTGTGAAGGCAGGAGGAGCGTATCTTCCGTTAGAGGCAGGCCTTCCTGAGGAGCGGAAGCAGTATATGCTCCAGGACGGAGGAGTCCGCTGGATTGTAGTGTCGGAGGAGCTTAGACAGAACGTTCCTGCGGGGGCTGTGGCTCTTGTGCTGGGTACAAAGGAGGAAAAATCTGGAGATTCAAGAGGTGAGGATAGAGGAGCCACGCTAGGAGCTTCGGATGTACAGGCTAGTTTAAGCACATCTGAGGCAGTGGCAGAATCAGCAGCAGGAATAGCGGGGGAACGGATCAGCAAAGACTCGGCTGAGCAGGTAGCCTATGTGATGTATACGTCAGGCTCAACAGGGACCCCGAAGGGGGTCATGGTCACTCACCGAAATGTGGTCAGACTCGTGAAGCAAAGCAATTATGTACAGCTGGAGGCTGGAGATCGACTGCTGCAAACCGGAGCGAGTGGCTTTGACGCTAACACCTTTGAAGTCTGGGGAACGCTGCTGAATGGTCTGACCGTCTATTTCGTGGAGGATGACATTCTGCTTGAGGCGGAGCGCTTAGGAGAAGCGCTACAAGCCTATCAGATTAGCACGATGTGGCTCACATCTCCCTTATTTAATCAGCTGGCGCAGCAAAAGCCTAGCATCTTCCAAGGGATGAAGCAGCTGCTTGTAGGGGGAGATGTGCTGTCCCCCGTGCATATTGAGCAGGTCAGACAGGCTTGTCCCAGCCTAACGGTGATCAATGGCTACGGGCCGACTGAAAACACGACCTTCTCCGTGTGTTATCGAGTAGAACCGGGGGAGAGGATCGAAGGAGCCATTCCGATTGGCTACCCGATCAGTCACTCTAGCGCCTACATTCTGAATGAACAGCAGCAGCTCAAGCCCATTGGGGTTGCGGGAGAGCTGTGTGTAGGTGGCGATGGAGTAGCACTAGGCTATCTGAATCAGGCGCCTCTCACAAAAGAACGCTTCGTTCCTGACCCGTTTCTGCCTGAGGGCAGAATGTATCGAACGGGAGACCTAGCCCGTTGGCTACCCGATGGACGGATCGAATACCTTGGACGGATGGATCAGCAGGTCAAGCTGAGGGGGTATCGGGTGGAGACCGGAGAGGTGGAAAGCCAGCTCCTGAAGCTTGCTGGGGTTCGAGATGCTGTTGTTCTCGTCAGAGAACATGGAGGGGAAAAGCAGCTTTGTGCGTATTATGTGGCGGATCAGGATCTAGACGGAGCGGAGCTAAAGGCCGAGCTGAAAGCGAAGCTGCCCGACTACATGATCCCGACCCTGATGATGAGCATGGAGAAGCTACCTCTGACAGCGAACGGGAAGATTGACCGAGCCCAGTTGCCTGAGCCGGATCGCACTCAACTGGCGTGGAGCGAAGAGCCGCCAGCTGGGGAGGTGGAGAAGCGTTTAGCCCAGCTTTGGCAGGACGTGTTAGGCGTAGAGCGTGTGGGACGAGGGGATCACTTTTTCGAGATGGGAGGCCATTCCTTGAAGGCGACCCAGCTGTTAACGCGGATTCATAAGGAGTTTCAGGTGGAGGTTCCTTTGAAACAAATTTTCGAGGCTGCTTCCCTTGTAGATATGGCTAGTGCAATAAGCTCAGCCCAAGAGGCGACATATACGTCCATCCCATTAGCTGAACCGAAAACCTATTATCCTGTCTCCTCAGCTCAAAAGCGCATGATGATTTTGGACCAGTTAGAGGATGTACATACAGCGTACAATATTCCAACTGCGGTCATGATCAAGGGTGAGCTTGACATAGAGCGTGTTGAAGATACTTTTAAACAACTGATTAAAAGACATGATTCATTGAGAACAACCTTTATGTTTGTAAATGATGCTCCTGTACAGAAAATTGAATCAGAGTTTCAGTTTCAGCTTAAGCGGATAGAAGCAAAGGAAGCTGATTTGAGCTATGTCATTCAGGAATTTATTCAACCTTTCGATTTATCTAAGGCTCCACTATTTCGAGCGATGCTTGTTAAGCTTGGAGAGCAAGAGTATTCTTTAGTCTTTGACATGCATCATATTATCTCAGATGGAACTTCAATGAACGTATTTATGAAAGAGTTTATACAGCTGTATGAAGGAGCAACTCTTCTTCCTATTAAGCGACAGTATAAGGATTATGCTGTTTGGCAGGATGAGCTTCTTTCCTCGGAAAGGGCACAGGAGCAGGAAAGGTATTGGCTAGAGCAATTTAAAGAGGAGATTCCAACTCTAGACTTACCTTTGGATGATTCACGTCCTACAAGATTTAGCTTTAACGGAAATCGTATTTCGTTTGAGTTGGATACTAATACGTACCAGGGCTTAAAGCAGATAAATCGAACTCATGGTACAACATTATTTATGGGGCTGTTGGCAGCCTACTATGTTCTGCTCTCAAAGCTAAGCTTACAGGAGGATATTATAGTAGGGTCTCCTATTGCTGGTAGAAATCATGCAGAGTTGGATTCTATTATAGGTGTATTTATTAATACATTAGCTTTGCGAAACTATCCTGTAAAACAAAAAACCTTTGGGGACTTTCTTTTAGAGGTCAAGGATAACACGTTACAGGCTTTTGAAAATCAGGATATGCCATTTGAAAGATTAGTAGAGCTACTAGAGCTCAGAAGAGATATAAGTCGTAATGCTCTTTTTGATACGATGTTCATTCTGCAAAACATGGAAATGGAGGCTGGAACATTCTCCTCATTTTCAATTAGTCAGCTCCCTTTTGAGAACCCTATTACTAAGTATGACTTGACACTTAGTGCTGTAGAGCAGTCTAACACAGTAGTATTTAGCTTTGAATATTGTACAGATTTATTTACGGAAGAAACAATTCATAGATTTGCCCACTGTTATCAAAATATACTGAATCAGATCATTCAGAATCCGGCTTTGCCTATTGCCGAGATCAATATGCTTACTGATCAGGAGAGTAAGAATCTGGTGTCCCAATTTAATCCAGAGCCGATTGGTTTTCCCGAGCAAGCGATCCATGTTCTGTTTGAAGAGCAGGTACGTCAGCGCCCAACACAGGAGGCGATTCGATTCGGTCAACAAAGCCTGACCTATCAGGAGCTGAACGACAAAGCGAATCAAATAGCTCACGCTCTAAGAGCCCGAGGTGTGCAGCGGGAGGAGCTTGTAGGCATCAT
>NZ_JAUSTY010000030.1 GCF_030813115.1 Bacillus horti
TTATTTGGATAGTATCTTTTTTAGCTCTTCGAGCTAAAAGATTTGTTCAGAATAGTCAGTTATATAGTAAATGAACTTTTATGCAACACTAGTGACCTCAGATATAAAAATCTCAATACTATTCTCTTCGTCAACCAAACAAGACTTAAGGACATCCTTACTCAGGATAAAGCCACCTTGACGATAACGATTTGAAAATACCTTCGTTTCCATTGACCTTCCATTCACTTTAACTTCATCTGCTACTCCTTGACCCAGATGATAAGAGAAGGTAACTGGCTTATTCCATATTTTGAACGTAAACACTAATCCATTAAAGCGTTGTGGAAGAACAGGATCAATCTGTAGGCTTCCTTCAAAGATACGTATACCTAGCGCATTGGAAATTAACTGATTCATATAAATTCCAGGACCGCTAGAGTATATACGCCAACCACCTTTAACGGGTACGTTCCCTTCTCTCAGCAATGAAAATTGCTCCTCAGCCTCATATCGTGTTTTGAATTTCCCATCAGAGCTACTAAAATAGGCATTGCTTTGCCTACGTTCAGCGTTCGGTACAGCATCCTGAATACGAATAGGATGAATGACAGATAGCCCCTGCCATACCTCATCCCCTTTACCAAGCTTAGCCATCGCTTCAATAAAACGAATGTGGGCATGAACATACTGTAGACCTATCTCTCGGCCAAAATTAGCCGCTTGCTCAGCTCTTTGGAAATGTGTACTAACACCACCAGTATATTTTGCTGGACGATTCATTAAACGTACTCCATCAGGACAGCTAAAATGCTCCTTAATTAAGTGATACTGCTTATCTGCCTGCTCAGGAGATACTAATTCAGCGATGATACTTCGAGTCTGTGGAAGCAAGCGATAGCTAATACCCGTTTTTGTATCCTGTGGGTGCACCATCAGCTCGGGCTGACCAGGCTCCTCCATATAGATAAATCCAGGGATAACACCTGTCTCAAGCATGTACGTATTGAAATCTGCTTCAATGGCCCCGGCTAATTGCTGAAGCTCCTCTGCCTCAGCTTGATTCAGCTGAATAAGAGCTTGAGAGAACTGTTTAATGACCTGATACGTTAGGGAAACCGTCCAGCTACTCACCATAAATTGCTTTAATTGCGGGTTAGCCGGTTGTAGGGTATCGTCCCAATCTCCATCATCATACGCAGATAAATGTGTATCATGGAGAAAATGCTGACGTATATAATCCAGTTGCTTTCTGGCATGCTCTCCAATAGACACTTCATGCTCTGTAAACTGGAAGGTTTGACGACTCGTATAAGGCACTTTTTCCTTTAGGATACTATAATCCTGTGTGACATTTAAATAATCCCCAAGAATCTTCAAGGGCCATACAATGATATCTCCATGGCTCTCTCCAGCTTTTATATACGCATATTTATCATACATAAACCACTGTGGCCAGTTTCCATCCTCCTCAAATTGGTGCGAATAGAGCGTTTTAATAATTTCCTTGACCGTCTCATACTTCTGTGTCGCCATAAAATACTCTGCTGGTCCCTGACACACATCACGAGTTCCCCAAGCTGCACCGCCATACTGTTCCAAGCCGTGCGGAGCAGAGTAATGAACAAGCATATTATGTGAGTACCACCAGGCTAGAGCATTAAACTTTTCTACTTCTTCCTTAGCTTCTCCTTGCTGAGACAAATGGAAATGATTCATAACCGAACGCAAAAACTCTCTATATCGCTCAATTTCATTTGTCATATCCTTTTTCTTTAATGAAACCTGTTCTCCATAAACATGACCGTGGATAACCATCGACCACTCAGTGGAAGGCTCAAGCTCAAGAACAAGAAGGGAAGCTGATTTTGGCATTACATGAGTGGCAAGTCGTTGCTCATTCATACGTTTAACCTGAGCTCCTTCTAATTGAAAGCGGTAGGTTAAATCAGGGTAAACCTTACAGCTTTCTGCTCCTTCAGTGGCAGTTATGGTAAAACCATTCTCCTCCTCCTCCTTTAATTCAAAAGATTGATCATATTCATTATTTCCCATAGAAATCTGATTGGTCACTAAATATCGGTAGTTCTTATCTTTAGTCGAACGTAACTGAACATGAAGCTCTGGTGAGTCTACAACTGTATAACTCGTAATGACTAACGTGTCCTCCGACGTTTTGTAATACCATCTGCTATAATTAAAGCCAATTTCATACAACGATGGCATAGTGAGCAAATGATACTTGCCATCCATTTCAACGTAAATTCTTTGTCCAGATGTTTTCATGACATTCAATGCACTACGAGCATTCGTCAGCATTTTATTAAAGGACGTGTTCCCTACAGCAATTTGAGAATTAAAAATTCCATACATATACGTTGTGGACGTGAGTACATTTTCGTTCATCCTTGCGTTATCGCCCGTCATTAGAATATGACCATGAGGACGCTCAACGACTAATTCCTTTGCTTTTAAAACGATATGTTCATACGTCTCGGTGAAAAAGGAGAGTAATGTATCTCCATCATACTCTTCATGTAGCTTTTTGGGATAAAGAGCATCGATTTCTTCTTTGGTCATTTCTGAGACTATTAACGGAGTAGCAATATCGGTAGAAAGGCTTACCTTTTCTAATCCACCTTTTACTAGATTATCCCCTAAAAGCGAGTCTGCTTCAATTTGTTCCTGCTGACTCTGTACACTTTCCCTTGCCCTTAAGATATCTGTCTTGTAAGCTAATGCTGTAACTGCTTCGGACTCATTTTCTTTAAACAATCCGTAAAAAACAAATTGTGTCGAGCCATTTAGTTCAAACGTTTCAGATTTCAATCCAGTAAAGGCAAACTCATACTGATACACTTCATTAGGAAAATGCTCTAGCTTCAGCGCCTCAGGCTCATTTGTTTCCTTGTAGGAAAGTCCAAAAAATTGAAAGCCATCCGTTAAATAGCCAACAGCCTTCGTTAAAGAACCCTGCTGAACGTAAGGAAAGCCGCCTGGCTGCCTTTGATTCTGACGAGAGCAAACCACATATCCAAGCTCTTGATCTTCAAAGACACGGTGATCAATATATTGAGATGAATAAGCCTCATTTGAACGAATAAAGCCTTTACTTCCAAGACCTAAATCCTGTGCGTAAATCAGATCTACTTCTTTTTTCTGCCCTTTCAGCTGGATGTCCCAAAACCAAACCCCTTGCTCGGTTAAGCTAAAAGTAACTAGATATTCCACATCGTCCGTTTTTCCATTCCAGTGTACCTGAGACTTCGTATAGGATACCTCACTTGGAGAATGAACTCCTAATAACGGAACGACCTTCCAGCCTTCAGCTTGCTTTATTCTTAAGTATAAATTATTTAACGCTCCATCAATCGGATTAGACATCCATTGATTAATCATTACTTCTCCATGCATGGCTTCGTAAAGATCACCACTGTTTAAAAAAGTAAAGCAAAATTCTCCTGCTTGAATGTTGAATGTAGACTCCGTTGTTTCAAAAACTCCAGCTTTTGATTTCTGCTCTAGTGTCGACATGATACTCTCCTCAAGTTTAGATTTTGATCTGCTAATTCTTGTTTCTCTCGTCATTCACAGAGATACAGTTACGTCATTTACAGGGATTACAATGTAGTCCTGTTTATTGAAGCTCAAACGGGAGAGCTATTCCTTCTTCACTATTCGGTCCTACATACGCAATAAATGCTCCTGGATCACTCGTAAAATCAAGATTCGCATGATGGTATCGTAGCTGCTCCTCTGTAATAGTGAAGGAAACAACTTTCTTTTCACCTGGCTCTAAATGAATCCTTTTAAATGCCTTTAATTCCTTCAACGGTCGGACAACTTCACCAACTAAATCTTGTATATAGACCTGCACCACTTCTTCTCCTGCAAGCTTTCCATTGTTTTTAACTTTCACAGTGAGTGAAATAGGCTGTTCTTTAGTCAAAGTGTTTTCTGACAAGGTAGCGTCAGAATATGAAAATGTTGTATAGCTGAGCCCAAATCCAAAGGGTAGCAGCGGTTCATTAGGAATATCAAGATACTTGGATACATAATGGCTTTCCGTATCCTCAGGGTAATAAGGGCGACCAGTATTAAAATGGTTATAATACACCGGAACTTGACCAACAGAAAACGGAATGGACATTGTTAACCTGCCAGAAGGATTACTATCACCAAACAGTAGATTCGCTACAGCTGCCCCTCCTTCTGTTCCCGGGTACCATGCTTCTAACACCGCATCCACCTGATCAATAACTCCATGTAGATCAAGCGGTCTCCCATTAAATAAGACAGCAATCATAGGCTTTCCTAGCTCTTTCAGCCTTTTAACTAAATCAAGCTGTACCTGTGGTAACCGGATATCTGAGCGTGAGCACGCCTCACCACTCATAGATGAAGCTTCCCCGAGCGCTAGCACTAGCACATCTGCTTGCTCAGCTATTCTTAAAGCATCTTCCAATTGTTTCTCTGTACCCGTCTGAATATCACAGCCTTGTCCTACCAATAACTGTGCCGAATCTAGTTTCATTCTTAGTCCATCTGCTAGCTTCATAGCCTTCTCTTTTGAACCATGCCATGACCATGCACCTAAAATATCTCCGCTTTCCGCAAACGGACCGATTAAAGCAACTTTTTGTTCCTTTTGTAAAGGAAGCGCCCCTTCATTTTTTAGCATGACACAGGATTTTTCAGCAAGCTCTCTAGCCACAGCCCTATGCTCCGCACATAGTACGACCTCTTTCTCCTGCTGTTCATCTGCTCCACGATAAGGGTTTTCGAACAATCCAAGCTTCTTTTTCAGCTGCAATATCCGAATAACTCCTTCATCAATTAATTCCTCCGCAACAACCCCTGACTCAACTAGCTCCTGCAAATGATTGGCATAGCAAGGTGTCATCATTTCAATATCTACACCTGCTTGTATCGCTTTCTTTGCTGCTTCTGCCTCATCAGCTGCAACACCATGAGGAATTAGCTCCTTAACAGCTCCCCAATCCGAAATAATGACTCCATCAAAGCCCCATTCATCCCGTAGTAAATGACGCATCAAGGTAGCATTTCCACTAGCAGGTATTCCATCCACCGTATTAAAGGAGGTCATGACCATTTCACAGCCTTCATCAAGAGCAGCTTTATACGCTGGCAGATAATTCTCACGTAGCTCCCTCTCAGACATGTTCACCGTGTTATAATCTCGACCACCCTCAGCCGCACCGTACGCAGCAAAGTGTTTCACACAAGCAGCCACCCTGTGTAAATCTGTCTTTAAATCCTTACCTTGAAAGCCTCGTACAAAAGCTCTAGCAAATTGTCCATTCAGGTAAGGATCTTCACCCGTCGATTCCACTACACGCCCCCAGCGAGGATCACGCACTAAATCTACCATCGGAGCAAACGTAACATGAATTCCAGAAACAGCCGCTTCCTTCGCAGCAACCTGTGCACTTTGCTCCGCTAATTCCATATTCCAGGAACACCCGATCCCCAGCGGTACTGGAAAAATAGTTTCAAAGCCATGAACAATATCAGCCATCATTACTAAGGGAATCCCTAGCCTGTTCTCTTTTAAATGGGCATCTTGGATGCTTCTAATTTCCCTTGCACCTGAAGCTCCTAGCACAGATCCACTATTTAGTACAGTCTCCTTCCTAATCCCCATCTCTTCCATTGGACCAGTAATCTGTCCAGCACTGAATGACCCTTCATAAAAATGTGTCGCTAGCTGCATAAATTGAGCTATTTTCTCCTCTAACGTCATCTGCTGAAGTAATGAATGAACCGAACTTGTTAAATTCTCAGTCATCTGTTCTCCTCCGTTCTTCTCTTACAAGATCATGGTGAAATTCTGTGAAATCTATATTTACTCAAAATGCTTATAAACCCCTATAACTCCCATAAACCCCTCATTAAACTCCTACATTTTAAAGAGCTATAAGAGCTATTTAGCATTTATAAAGACTATGTAATTTTGAATTTCAATACTAAAAGTACTATTAAACTACCACTATCAAACAACTACTATCAAACGACTAGTAACTGATCTTACACCTTTTCTTCAACCCATTCTTGCAAATTATAATTTATAGCAGCTATACCACTCAATCGAAACGTTTCGATATGCTGTAAAAATAAAGAAACTGATTTCTTTATTCGAAACGTTTCGACAAGGTCATTATACGTTAAAAAGAAAGCGATTTCAAATACTTTTTTATTAGTTTGTACTGATATCATAGTGTGGTGGGTCATATACTTGTGAGATCAAAGTACTTGCTGAGGCATAATATCCTTGTTGGAGTCATAGTTTTGGAAGTATTGACTAATTAAAAAGAGGGAGAGATGAAAGGATTCTAGGATTCCCTTAATTCCCTATTGTAAAGTATGGAAGTTACCCATAAAATATATGTATGAATGGAACAAAAAATCAAGGGGGATTTATTTGATGGAAAAGAACGAGAAGAACATAGAAGAAACGCAAACAGAACCCAAAAAGGTCTCCTTAGCAGAAGCAGCCAAGCAAGCATTGGCACGTAAAAAGCAGTCCAATCAAAAGCAGCAGAGCTTCCATGACCGTGGGAACCATACGATGAAGAGCCAGCATATGAATAAACCAAAGTCACAGCGTAAGAAGATGGGGCCTTAAGAAAAAGCTTTAAGGATATCTGCTTAGCATTTATAATCTATTACTATTTCTTTGAATACTTTGGAAAATAGGACATTGTGCCAAAAGTAGTTTTTATGTAATAGCCCCATTTTGCTGTCTCCCCGCTGTAACGGACATATTTGACGCTTAGACGCTTAATTTTTCAGGTCTTGATTTTTAACGGTCATATTCGATCCTTAGACTGATTTATCCATCGATTTTCATTCAATACGACGGCTAAGGTGCAGATTTGACCGTTAGAAGTTACCGAGCTCAAATAATTGCTTCTAAGGTGCAATTTTGACCGTTAGAGATTGTATGAGGATCAAAGGACATACCTGAGCTCAAATAAACAAATAAGACGCCATTCTCCCGTTGAAGGTAGGTGGCGTCTTTTAGTATCAAACCTTTTATATAAAAAGAAACTTTCATACTCTAAACTATTGTGGACCATCACCCATAAATACTTCAGCCCACTACAAACACTTTATTAGATACATTAGGTTAATTTGTTTCTCTTTCTTCTATTATTCTATTAACCCTCATTATTTCCCCAGTAAACGCATTGATGTAGTATATCACCGCAGGACTCCAGTCCGTATATGGAGTATTATTTTCTGTATCTAGTGAGACTCTCCATACCTTTGTACGCTTATTCTCCCCCTGTTCATTTTTATGCAAATACAATGTTTGCGTTTCATCCATATGCCATAATACAGGGGAAGGAAAACCATCTTCTAGCGCTTGATTTAAAGCAATTGCTTCAGCGTTCTGAGCATCGATTCTAGGTATTTGCAAAGGATTTAAATAATAGGTTTGTATGACCATAAGGGCAACAGTTAATAATGCAGTAATAAGTACTGAGAACTCCTTTTTTTCTAGCTTTAAAAAAATGAATAGAATCACTCTCCTCTCTTTCCCGAGTTGAGTAGTAGTTTTACTGCCACGCGATCTCTCCATCTCTATTTACATACATCCACTTCACACCGTCATGAACCCGTGCTAAACTACCTTGAAAAGGATTAGTTCCTTTCAATGTTGCATCCCCCTTTTCTATGTACAGAAAATACTACAACTTTCCTCTCTTTATACAATTATAACCATTTCTATGAAGAATTGAAATGCATTGGGGCAAAATACAAAATACGTTCGTTCTCAACTAATTACTAACTTTATAATTTTTCTAGAAACAGTATATTCCAAATAAATTATCTTGAAATTAAAAAGTTACGCAATTATTCGAAATTAACTTGACCCAAATCAACTAAATCCTGTAATCTAAACATATAACTTCAAGTTGGACGGTTACTATGATTAGAAGGAGGAAATGGTGTGCTGCAAGAGCAAATTTTACGAACTCTTGATGAAAGAGATGGAGTTGACCAGAGGAAGCTATCTTATGTAGCTAATTTAAATGAGTCTTCTATCTCACGGTTTTTAAATGGTTACGAGGAAATTAATTTTGAATCTGCTTTACGTATCGTTAAATTCTTATATCCTGAGCAAGAACGGGTCATCATGGCCACATACATA
Source organism: Bacillus horti (assembly GCF_030813115.1). Classification (NCBI taxonomy): domain Bacteria; kingdom Bacillati; phylum Bacillota; class Bacilli; order Caryophanales; family Bacillaceae; genus Caldalkalibacillus; species Caldalkalibacillus horti. Next base: position 8,159 of record NZ_JAUSTY010000030.1, read on the forward strand.
CCCACTCAGAAGTCTAAAAACGCACGACATGCTCTTGAATACTGTGTCATGAGCCAGCTTTGAGAGGTGCTAGAAAATACAATTGAGCTACTCTCAAACTCAAGTAATCCCGTGGACAAAGAATGGGCTGCCATGTATGATCTTATTTATCTGCGTAGGGAAAAGCTACTAACTCCAATGGAACAGCTTGATAGAATCGAAGTTTTTAAGCCTAAAGAAGTAGAAATGAAGATATTAAAGTCTATTTTAAAAGCCTATATTTATTCAGATCTTCAAGAACGGTATTCGATTTTTTTGCATATCAGTGGAACCGATGAATTAATTGATAGTCTTACTAGCACATTTATAAAGGATTCTTTTAACATAAGACTAGGTTTAATTATGAGCTATGTATATTTGTTTGAGAATGACCTAGAGAAATCTAGAGAGTATAGTTATTCCATACTAAATCAAAGCTTCTTTGAAAATGTAAAAGCAAATGCACATCATAATCTAGGCACTTCATTTTTACTTGAAGGCTATGAAAAGGCATCAGAACACCTTAATAAGGCATTAGACTTTTTTATGTATCATAATCAGGCTACTAAAGTAAAACAGGTTGATCTCAATTTATCCTTTCTCCAATCACTATGGAATAAAGATTTTGCTTATACTTTGTCCCTTGATAATCATACCTGTTTCTTAACTTATATTTATTACCTAATTAAAAAAGGAGAATCCATACTAGCACTAGAACATATAAATAGGATAGCTATAGAGGATTTAGATCAGTGGGATAAAGCTTTTTACTTCTACTACAAGGGACTTCTCTCTCAGGATAAGACAGATTATTACTACTCTGTAGAGTATTTTTCAAATCTCAATAACTTTTTTCACATTCAGCTACCTTTGCTAGAATTAAAAAAATTAGGAGAAAATGAAGTAGCACTTCGAATTCTACGTTCAAGAAGGAGGAAGTAACCATGAAGGGGTTCGTAAAAATTTTGTTTTCCAGCACAATTGTTATTATTATTTTTATCATGAGCTCTTTTTCAGCTTTAGGAGGACCAGGGAACGGTATGATTGAACCATATTCAATCAAATTAGATGAGAAATACTGAGTTTGTCAATTTACTCTTATGAAACTACTAACTCTTTTTATAGTTGCATGGTTGGTAACCACAAGATTTTTTATCTTGTGGTTATTTTAAATCTGTGACTATAAAATTAGTATCTATTCTCATAACTATTAGACTGAGTGTAGTAATTAGACTGCGAAAACCTTGGATCTATACTACCGGCATAAGGATAACTTGTTGTTGAATAAGCAGGTGGATTAGAATAGCTTCCTCTTTGATTGCCCTGATTCGCATACGTCTGTCTCACACACCCATCTGTCGGACCAATAACAATCGTCTCATTTAATGGAGCCAGTGTTTTTCGTAACTGCTCAGGGTTCAAACAATATGTGTGAGCTAGAACCTCAATTGGCGTTTTCCTTAGAATATCTGAGCCAAAAATATACTCAGGATATGGGGCATCAAAGATGGCGAGTAAATGGGTACGATCCTCAGAGGCAATTTCCCAATGCCACCAGCCCTGAGGAACATTAGCGACCTGTCCAGGTGCAATCGGAACATTAGACAATTCGTTGGTAAATGGATTGATTAAAGACACCACAGCTGAACCAGTGATACAGTAAACGAGCTCTGACGCATTCTGATGATAATGTGGTTCTACTACCCTACTTTTACTTAAATAGATATCTAAAAGCGACACATTACCTAGTGTGTTTAAAATATCTTTGCCTAAGCGATTTATATAGTTCTCAGAGTTTCTTGTAACCAATCGGTTCTGATTTAGATCAGCAAAGTATTGTACATTAGAGCTAGTAAACTTAACGTAAGGATTTACCACACAACACAGCTCCATTCATCAAAGACTATTATCGTATTGTATGATTTAGGAGCGAAATCGTGACAAATGACTAGATTATGAAACAAAACTTCCCTCAAATTAAGAAAAGCTTCTATTGAAGCCTTCTCAAAGAGGTTGTGTAGTCCATCATTAGTGGAATCTTTTACATGCAGCCAAATTTATAAAACTTGAAGAAATCATTGTATCAATTTTTATAAATTCTTAGACTGTAAAAAAGCTCATTACCCCGCTTGATCAAAAATGGGTAATGAGCATTTATTATTTTACAAAGCTACCTTAATATAAGTCCGATCATCAAAGGAAACATAGCCACGCTGTAGTCCCTTAGCACTTTTATATTTCCTAAAGCATAACGGATCAGTAGCTAAAATTTCCTTCAAATACTCTTCTGTCTCAATTAGATTATCCCTTAGCTCTGGATAGCCGTCTGAAGCAAAAATCAAATGCTCTGCATCAGCAGGAACTGGTATGGCTTTAATCCGCTCCATTAACATCGAAAAGCCATTGACCACTTCATAGCCATATTGATTACCCTCTTTGTTTTGTAAAAAGTATTGCTTTTGAATGAGTGGCATAATGAATTCAAATCCAGTATCCTTCTCAAGCAATTCCTCCACCGTTCTCCCTCTTTGAATTTCCGACTCAAGAAATAAAGAACGTGCGGCAGCTGTAATATCGTCGATCTCTTTAGGGTTTGTATGGGTCGTATTATCAACCATACATTGGCAATCTCCCACTAACCAGATCATTTTGTGATAGCTACTGTATATGACCATTGAAGCTGCTGGAGCAAGATACGGAGTCTGAGCCAGTTCTTCATAAATCCCTTGCTTTCTATAGTAAGCCGTTAATTCTTCATTAATCGTTGCAATAATTTGTTCTATCTCAGCCTGTTCTGGCATGTCCTGCATCACTTGTCCAATTAATTGAGAAATCAATTGACCGGGTGTTTTTCCATCAATTAAGCGACCAGAAACGTTCGTAGCCCCATCAATAACACAGACAAAATGCTCATTTACAACGTAATAATCCTCACACGTTTCTGGTCGTCCTGTCTTGGCAACAATCTGCTTTTCTATGACCTTCATAGGAATATCCTTCCTTAATGTGTTTTATATGACGGCAAGCTCTAATTTGATGAGCTATCCTAATTGAAAAAGAGGCTAGAGTTTAATCAAAGTAAGGGGTCAACGAAGGGTTATTCATGTACGTAAAGAGAAGTCGAATTTGCTCAGGAGTCATTCGGTCTAGGGATATAGGAGGAAGCTCATCCACTCCAAAAAAGCCTATCTCTTCGATTTCAATGCTTTCACTAGGCTCTCCGCCAATGATGTCGCATTCAAAATAAAAGGTGTAGATATCAAAAGCAGAAGGAAGCTGATTATGGCATTTTCGATCAAAGAGGGCAAGCATACGTTTTACTTCCACCTCATAGCCCGTCTCCTCTCGAACCTCCTTAATCACAGAGCCGCTAGGTGTTTGCCCAATGTCTGACCAACCGCCTGGTAAGCACCATTTGCCGTCCGCTTTTTCACGAACAAACAGCATTTTCTCATCCCTAAAGATGACAGCACGAGCCCCAACCTTCGGTGTGGCATAGCCTGTTTCATTGGCGAACCAGCTTTTAATGTCCACACGCTCCTGCCCAGACATGAGCTCCATCATATCCACAGAAATCTCTCTAAGCTCTTCGTACCTTTCTATATCAAACTCATCCTTCCCATAAGCAAGACCACTTTGGGCGAGAGCCTGGATTCTCTTTGTCCACTCTAACAGCTTTTGTTGTGTATCCACAGTTACTCTCCTCACTTCTCTATCATCCTTTTTCTCTAAGCCATCCACTTTTTTTCTTGTCAAAGCAAAGCTCAATTTACAATGAAGCCGAGCTCAAATATCACTTGAAACTTTTATTCTGTACTCTCAATTTCTTCCTGTAGCTCTAACAACCTGTTCCAAATGTCCTGATCAAATTCCGAAGCAAAGCTTCCGTCCGTGTACTCTGCTTCCTGAATCATTTCATGATAGGGTTTTGATAAAGATGTTGAAATATTGAGATTAGGTTCCTTCATTAATGAGCGTAGTGCAGGAATATAATTGGAATTATCGCTTAGCTCCCTAGCATTCTCCAGATTGGATAAAAAGGATATGAACTGAGTAGCACGCTCAAGATCCTGTTCTGTAGACTTCTCAGATTGTAGCACAACAATCCCACTTCCCCCACTCATATAACCTCTTTCTCTTTCCGTCTCGTTATTGCTATAAGGGATGGGAATAATGTCTAAATCAAACTTTCCCGCAACAAGTCTCTCAATTAAAGAAATATGCTCAGAGGAGCTTAAGAGAAAAGCACCCTGACCATTAACAAATTCAGTAATGGCTAGATGATGAGTGAGAGGCGGCATAATCTGATAGGAATGGACAGCCGCTGTCCATTCCACTAAATCTCCCCTAGACAAAGCCTCTCTCTCAAATTCATCATTACCTTCAGCTATATATGTTCCTTTTTGCTTTAACATCGTTCGCAAATACCAGGGGGTTTGTAGATCTGTATGAAAGCCCCAGAGCATACCATTGGAGGGGATACCAGCTATATCATTAGCAATCTCCCATAAATCATCCCACGTATAAATGCCATATGGTGAAACGTACCCTTGACTTTCTAACATAGATTGATTGACATAAATAGTTGGTAGGCTTCCACCAATGGGCCATGCCCACAAAGCATTATCATATTGAAAGCGACTGGCAATGCCAGGCACTAAGTCCTTAAGTTTAGCCGAATCTAGCCAGTCCTCAAGAGCAACAATTCCTTCCGCCTCAATAAGTGAATAGATCCCATAGTGAGCACTAATCTCAGCTAAATCCGGAGGAGTTGTAGCTGAAACAGCTCCAACTAACTCCTCCAGCAGTGTTTCAGAGTTATGAAAGTAGCGTACATTAACAAGCATATGCTCAGTCTCTTCTTCAAACCTTTTTGCCATTTCACCCGTTTCAGGGTTACTTGTCCATAGCTCAAGTACCTCTCTAGGCTTTGTTTCTTGAGTGAGATTAAAGCCTTGCTGATCCATCTGCCATAAGTACATGAGAATAGCTATGATACCTACAAGACTGATTCCCAGCCAAAGGTTTCTCTTCATCACGATTCCTCCCTGTGTCTTACCTTATTTTCAAGGCAAAAATGAGGATTGTCAATCTTAGAGAGAGAAGCCTTTTTTACCTGATAGCTTGCTCACAACAATGAGCGAAACAATTGTACTTAACGATAGAATTGAGGCAAGAGCAGCAGCCGTTCCGAAGTTGGCTGTGAATACCTCACTATAAATGGCAACTGTAATCGTAGCCGTTGCTCCATAATAAAGAACAATCGTTGAGCTCAGCTCATTAATCGTTGTAATCCAGCTAAGAATAGCTCCTGAAAGTACACCAGGAATCATTAAAATAGCCGTTGTTTTGAAGAAGGTTTTCATTGGTGGAACCCCCAAGCTAATAGAGGCCTCCTCCACACTTTTGTCAATCTGATAAAGAATGGCTGTACTCGAGCGCATCGTATAAGGGAGCTTACGAATACAATAAGCAATCACTAATATAATCCACGTTCCTGTCAGCTCGATTGGTGGCTTATTAAAGGCAATAATTAAGCTGATCCCTAGAACCGTTCCTGGAATAACGTATGGAATCATGATTAACGCATCCAGCAATGAGGTGATTTTGGATCTTCTTCTTACGACAACATAGGATAATAAAAGTCCTAAGGTAACCATAATAACAATAGCTATACTTGAATAAGTAAACGTATTAACAATCGCTTTTGGTACGCGATAAAGAACCTCTTTATAGCTGTCAAAGCTAAATTCTCCGGTAAATACTGGTCCATTTGTCTTTAAGAAGGACGTTGTAATAACCGTAGCCTGTGGAATGATTGAAACGGCAATAACGATTAAAACAAAAGCAAAAACGAAAAACTTTGTCGCCCCTTTTAATTTCTTCTCTGCTGGTGGGCGCAGACCACTTACTGTATAGGTCTTACGGTTTACCAAATACCTCTGAACAAATAACACGGAGGTTGTCACAACAAGCAGAATCATACTTAAAGTACTTGCCATGGCAGGGTTTGAGCCCATTTCACTAATAAATTGCTCATACGCTAAGATAGGTAGAACCTTCTCGCCTTGGCCAATTAGCATCGGCGTACCGAAGTCGGCAAAGGAAGCCATAAATACCATTAATGCTCCCGTTGAAAGTGTTGGGAAAATAAGTGGAAGCGTAACTGTACGCATACGTTTCCATCCGTGCATTCCCATGCTTTCAGATGCCTCTTCTAAAGAGCTATCAATTGTTTTTAACGCTCCTGATACATACAGGTAAATATGTGGGTAGAACTGAATACTAAACACCCAGATCATCCCGTGTAGACCATAAATAGACTTGATGTTAAGGCCTAGCTCTGCTAGGAAGCGTGTGATAAATCCATTGTTTCCAAGCATTAGAATCCAAGAATATGCCCCGATAAAAGGAGGGGAAAGTAAAGTCAAGATAATAAGAATATTAATGACTCCTTTAAAAGGAAACTCATAGCGTGTCATGAAATAAGCCATAGGTATTCCAATTAAACAAGCAAACACAGTGGCTAATGAAGAAACAATAAAGCTATTAAAGAGAGCACTGTAATAATACTTATACTGGAAAAAAGTCTCGTATGTGGTAAAGTCAATCTTACCGTCTTGAACAAAACTATTTACTAATATATTGAATAAGGGGTAAATGAGAAAGAAGCCTATTAAAATAAATGCTCCAATCGTTACAAAGTTCCAAAAGTCTAAATACGTTTTAAACGGCTTTCGTTGAGGTTTTAGCTTTGCTGTTTGCATGGGAGTTAATGACCTCCTCTCCCTGCTGGTCAAACATAACCGCATATTCTGGATTTAAATCAATTTTGACCTGATCTCCATCCGTACGTAAATCCTTAAATTGAATATTGTGCTCATGGACTTGAACAACCTGACCGTTAGAAAGCTTAACCTGATACTCTACCTTTTCTCCAAGGAAAGTTGATTCAATGATCTTTCCAGCAACAACTGCCTTTGGCTCAGAGCTTGTTTCGTCAACAAATCTTAATTGCTCAGGTCGAACAGAATAGATGGCTTTACCACTATAGCTACTGTTTAAAGAAACCTCGAAGGAAATACCTGCTATTTGAACGGTTGCTGTACCGTCTTCTTTATAATTTGAACAGTCTCCCTCAATAAAGTTTGTGGTTCCAATGAAGTTGGCTACAAACTTATTTTTAGGTGCAAGGTAAATTTCATGAGGCTTCCCAATTTGTTGAATTTTCCCTTTATTCAGAACAGCGATTCTGTCAGATACAGCAAGCGCTTCCTCCTGATCATGTGTGACATAAATCGTAGTAATATTTAAACTCTTTTGAAGCTGACGAATATCTGAACGCATCTTTAAACGAAGCTTAGCATCTAAGTTTGAAAGGGGCTCATCCATCAGTAAAAGTCCCGGGTGAATAACCACTGCTCTTGCAAGAGCAATACGCTGCTGCTGTCCACCACTCAATTGAGCAGGCTGGCGATCCTTAAGATGAGTTAACTCAACCATTTCCAATGCTTCTAGAACGCGCTTCTCTATGTCCTTCTTACTTACTTTCCTTGCCTTTAATCCGTAGGCTACGTTATCGAAAACCGTCATATGAGGAAAAATCGCATAGCTTTGGAATACCATACCAATGTTACGTTTATAAGCCGGTACATCATCTATCTTCTGATCCCCAAAGAAAATATGTCCTTCCTCCTGACGGTAAAAGCCTGCCAATGTACGCAATAGAGTTGTCTTCCCGCATCCACTTGGACCAAGTAGGGTAAAAAACTCACCTTGTTCAATGGCTATATCAGCTCCGTCTACACCTTTTATGTCATCAAAATACTTACTTACCTTTTCAATTTTAATATGAGCCATGATCTCTCCTCCTATGAAGAAGAATCACGTTCACACGTGATTCTTAACTTTTCCTATCTTTAGATCCTACTAATTCCTATTGCTTAATTACGATGTCTAAGAATTTGTTTAAGACCTCATCCTTATTTTCAGCAGACCAGCTAAAATCATAATCAACCACTGGAATTTCCTCTGTTGCAGCTAAACCTTCAGGAGGATTTACGTCATCACGGATAGAGCGACGATTAAACTCCTTAACAATTAGCTCCTGTACATCTTTACCAGCTAAGAAATCGATAAACTTCTGTGCGTTTTCCATGTTCTTAGCATCTTTAATAATAGCCATTCCGTCTGGAACTGTAGATGTTCCTTCAGCAGGGTAATGTACACCTACTGGAGATCCACCAGCGATATAACGATGAGCAGCTTCCTCTAAAGTAACACCGATTGGAAACTCTCCATCAGCAACTCCACGGAATACCATACTTGAACCAGAAAGAAGCTTTCCATCAAGGTTAGCTACAAAGTTCTCAACGTACTCCCAGCCTTTATCTACATTGTCCTGTGCGAAAAGCATTGTCACAAGCTGAGTGTAAGAAGAGCCTGAGCGAGCTGGATCACAGAAGGCAATTAGCCCTTTAAATTTAGGATCTAAAAGCTCTTCCCAGCTAGTTGGAACCTCATCCTCAGAAATCATGTTTTTGTTGTACATGATAACCATTGGTAAAGCAGAAAATCCTGTCCAGTAATTGTTTGGGCTTTTGTATTCAGCTGGAATGTTAGCATCCTCACTAGATACATAAGGCTCAAAAGAAGAGCTAAACGCCTCTAAGGATTCTGCTCCGCCACCCCAAAACACATCACCAAGTGGATTTGATGTTTCAGCCTGTACACGGTTTAAAAGCTCACCTGTACCACCAGTAACTAGATCTACTTCAATCCCTGTACGATCCTGAAATTCTTTGATGATAGGATTAATAATTTCAGCCTGATGCGGTGAATAAACAGATAGCTTATTCGATGCTCCAGAATCTGTACCAGTAGATGAACCACAACCTGCTACAAGGACAAGAACAGCCGTCATAACAGAAAGCCATACCAATAACTTCTTCATGTTTCTCCCCCTTTTTTGCTTCATTGTACTTACCTCTCTAATGTACGCATTGGTGAAAACGATTACAATGAGGGGATTTTGCTATAATGTTTAATATTTTTCCTAGCCTTTCTGTACCTTACAATCACGTCGTTTCTATTTTCTTTCTATTCATATCTATTAATCATTCCCTTTATCCGAGAATTCTTGACGATAATCACTTGGGGTAAAGCCTGTTGCTTTTTTGAAAATCTGGCTAAAATAGCGCTGATCTGGATAGCCCACTCCTTGAGCAATTTCATAGGTTTTCAAGCTTGTCCCTTGCAGTAGCTCTTTTGCTTTCCGTACTCTTTTTTCAGTCAGATAATCAACAAAGTTTTTCCCCGTATGCTGTTTAAATAATCGACTAAAATAGCTGTCACTCATATAGAATCTAGCAGATAGCTCACTTAACGTTAAATGGGACGTATAGTGCTGGTCTACAAACTGGATGGCTTCAATTATTTCAGCCTGATGCCCCAGTCCTGAGTAAAACAAAGTCCCCCCTTGATGGGATAAAAGCTGTTGCTCTAAGGCTATTTTCGCCTGAGTATAGACGATTGGAAGCTGGCTTAATTCCTCTACGATGGTGCTTACTCCTATGGCAAAGCTAACATCGTTTTGATTACTACCCTCATGATTAAAGAGCTCTTTATTAATTATCCTTTCAAAAGCCTCTACACTACCTATTTCCTGAAAAGAATGTAGAATAAAATACTTCCTATTCTCTATCTCACCAATATAAAACAGCTGCTTAGAACAAGTAGAGAAAAAGTTATCCATCAACTCTTGATCAGCAGACTGAAGCAGGCCAACTGAAAATACAAGTAGCTTTCCCTTTCCTGTGAAATATTCCTTAATAGGTTCAGGTAAGTCCATACCATTTTGTGTCATGTACTGATAGCAATGCAGACGAACAAGGCTAAGGTCCTTCTGTTTTTCATTTTCAATTTGAGCTTTCGCTTTTTGAAGAATCGAAATAAGCTCCGCTTCATCTGTTGGCTTTAAAATGAAATCTAAAGCCCCGATTTTCAAAGCTTCCTGTGCATAATTAAACTCACCATACCCTGTTAAAATAATGCTCTTTAAATCAGGAAGCAGCTTAAGAGCCTTAGTCATGAGCTCTAGTCCAGTAAATCCAGGCATACGAATATCTGTAAGTAGGATATCAGGCATTTCCTGCTTGATGAGCTCTAGCCCTGCTATGCCATTTGCTGCCGCACCACGTACCTCCATCCCTAGCTCCTCCCATGGAACCATCGTCCGAAGCCCTTCCCGAATCATATATTCATCATCTACAATAACGACCTTAAGCATGAATATCTCCCCCTTCAAGCAAAAATGGCAAGCGAAGTGTTACCTTTGTTCCTTTGCCTTCTGCACTTCGAACATCTATATCATATTGATCACCGTAATGGATTTGGATGCGACGCTGAACATTTTGCAAGCCAATACCTGTATTATGATAGTCCATCGTATTAAAATCCTTTTGCTGTATCTTGGCTAACGTATCTGAATCAATTCCTACACCATCATCTTCTACACATAAGTAGAGAAGCTCCCCTTCTCGTTTTCCCGTGACCCACAGATTTCCTCTATCAATCTTCATTTCAAGCCCATGTGTAATGGCATTCTCTACCAAAGGCTGGAGGAGCAAGGAAGGAATATAGCTTCGAAGAGCTTCCTCATCTAGCTCCATTCTGACGGTAAACTTATCTTGATAGCGAATTTGTTGAATATTTAAGTAGTGCTCCAAATGCCTAACATCCTCTGAAAGCAGAACAAGATCCTCTCCCTTTCTAACTGAAAATCTCATCATTTCTCCCAAAGAAACAACCATTTTACTAATGTTACTTAAGCCCTTCATTTTAGCCATCCAGTTGACCGTTTCCAATGTGTTATATAGAAAATGTGGATTAATCTGTGCTTTCAGCGCTTTAATCTCTGACTCCTTCAAACGAACCTGTTTTTCATATCCATCCTGAATTAATCTTCTTAATTGCAGCACCATTCGGTTAAAGCTATTCCCTAGTATCCCAATATCATCCTTGTAATGACGATTAAAGCTCACAGCTAGATTCCCCTGCTCTACCTTCTTCATTAAAGACATAATTTGATAGAGTGGAGAAGTGACCGTTTTGGATAAAAAGTAAGCTAGCCACACCGCACACAATAAACCAATGCCAGCTAAGGCTAATGTTAATTGACCAATTGATCTATTTCTTTCTGATATATGAGTAAGCGGGACAAAGCTTGCTATTTTAAAATGGGTTTCCTCAGCCGTATCATAGACAATAACATGCCTTTCATCCTCCCAATTCGTCTCAAAAAAACCACCATCACCTATTAACAGCTGATCTAAAAAAGGATATTCTAGCCTTGTGCCAATTCTTGCTTTATTAGGCGAGCTAGAAATAACATAGCCCTGTTGATCCAATAAAAAAAGCTGCTGATCCGTTTGATTTCGGTCTGTCCTGTAGATGTCCGCCACAGCAGGCTCTAAAATATCTATAATAAGGTAACCCATAGCCTCATTTGTCTCTATATGCTTTAACAATCTGCCAGCACTGAGTACAACCTCCTGATGGTCCACCTTTCTCATGCTGTAGTGTGTATCCCAGACTAAATTACCGTTTGCTTCATTAGCCTTGCGGAATATTCCCCAGTTTTCCATATATTGATCATAAGCAGTAGGTAGATAGTCTCCAGTAAAAAACCGATCACCATTTAATCCAATCATATAGATACGAACATCCCACTTTTTTGAGCCTAGAACCGTCTCAAACAAATGATCCATTCGCTTGTAGTCCTCGTATTTTTCAACATGATTTCGTTCACCAGACTTTGCTAATACTTCTTGAACCATCTCATGGCGGTAAATATACATAGAAAGCTGTTCAACATCTCTAGTAAAAAAAGATAAGTTCTTATTGATCTGCACAATCTTCTCTAGTACACCCTCACTGACCTGCTCCTGCATCATGTTTGATGATTTTTGATACGTAAATAGTCCAAGCATAGATAAGGGGATAACAGCCGTTAAAACAAATAGAATAATGAGCTTTGTCCTTAAATTCATATTCAAAAAAAATCTCATATTTAATCATTTCCTATTCCTAAAAGATATCGTATGAACATTGTAGCAGATAAAAACAAAATTCGAGCAAAAAAACAGAATAGAAGATCAAGGAAACTAGTATCTTCTATTCTATCGACTCATGTGGTCTATTCGTTTAATCTGGCCAAAAGAAAATCAGCATCATTTTTTTCGGATTTTATCCAAAGAAAAAAAGACATGTGGCCCGAACATACCGCCGCCATATCCATCCGCCGATTTTTCACTGATCGTCACATTCGTAGCGTCGGATTGCTGTTATTATCGTTCAATTGATTCCCTTTCGGATCGTACGTTCCTGCAGCAATCCAAATCGATTAAGATACAAAAAAAAGGAACGGATCAGAACCGATGGAGTGTTCTGGCACGTTCCAATGCTTACAAGCGGCCTTTGTCCCACAGTTAAAAATGCGTCTTGACCGGTAACAACGAATGCAATTGTCCCTCTTCGTCAGCCCCATTTCCATAAGCCGGAGCACCTTCATGAAAGTCGCGGTTCATGCTCACGCGAATGTAATGAAAAGTTATATCGAGTTGCACTACCAAGACGAGAGCAACTTTGAGCATCTTGGATCTATGTGTCAGGATCGCGCCCGACTACCTCATCAAAGTCAATTATCAGCTAACACATCAATTCACTCACGAGAAGCTTTCGCCAAATAGTCCGGCTTGTTCCCAAAGCTGACACTGTTATCATGCTTGCTGCCTTTTCAGACAACTGTACCTCTCTTTTCTCAAATGTTCACAGCCCTATAATAACATTTTTTTGCAATACTCCCACAATTGACATTGGCTGAGTGTACTCTATTTTTTCAATTCCGTTTGGTTAAGGTTATGATGAATAATTGATCGTTCAGAAAGACGAATATTCTTCAACACATTAAAGGCAAAGACAAACACAGCAAGAACGACTGTAATCCCACCTATCGGAATCAGGACAAGAAACTGCGTATAACCGCTGATCGCCATGAATAAGCCGACCATCATCAAGGGCAGACCGATATTGTGTAGCCAAAAGTGGATTTTCCCGGATAAGCTTTGCCCGGCCCGCGGAAACATTAAGTATAAAATGCCAGCCAGCGTCAAGGATGTCCACCCTAGCAAATTCATGTGGGCGTGTACTCCTGTGTAGCTATAATCGGAAGCCATTGACATGTAAAATCCGAGTAGCACTCCCAGTACGAAATAAACAACCGATATTTTGATTAATTTTACTCCCATATTGAATATTCCCCTTTTATAAATTTTTTATTTTCCTTCAACTATGTGCGACGGTTTAAAGCAATTTCTCTGCCATAGCATTCAACTTCACGGATTCTGGTTCTATTTCCAATGGTAATATAGGAATCTTAATCGGCGCCCTTCCCTCTTATTCCTCTTCCTGTTGTCCGAGCATTCGTAGCAACATGACTGTCGCTTCCGCACGGGTTGCCGTTTCATTCGGTACAAACCGATCCCAACTGCGGCCATCCACAATCCCAAGTGTGTGGATCGCGTCTATTGCCCCTTTTGCCCATTGTGGAATCGTTGCGTCGTCGGCAAAGCCGGTCGACGCATAAGTGTTAAGGTGCAGCTTGAGCGCCCGCGCGATCATGGTCGCCATCTCAGCACGGGTAATTTGTCCATTTGGACGAAAACTACCGTCTTCGTAACCGTTAACAATCCCAGCGTTCACTACCTGAGCAATCGTTGGCTTCGCCCATCCCCCGATCTGCTCATGATCAGCAAACGTCAGCGAGGACCCTTCTCCATCCATTTTCAAAGCTCCTGCCAGCATAACTGTAAACTCGGTGCGGGTGACAGGATTGTTCGGTTTGAATGAACCGTCCGGATAGCCGCTGACAATACCTTTCGCTGTAGCACGCTTGATTTCACTTTCCGCCCAGTGTCCCGTGATATCCATAAAATGGATTTCGGATTCAGATAGCTTTGGTGTATCGCGGTGTATAGTCAGCGTATACTCCTTCTTGCTTCCGTTCTCCGCCTGTACCGTCAAAATCAATATATTGGCGCCATCCTCCAGTTGTACCTTGGTTCTGTCCGTGATCACTTCATCCTGCAACATTACCCTCGCCGCAAAGTACGCCGGTTTTGCTGTAATTTCTATCTGTTCGGCTTCCGTTTGTCCTGTATATTCCGTTGTGTTGGGAGCAAATGCTGGGCTGAGCGTCAGCTTCTTATCATTGCCCCATATTTGAAGGTCCGCCAAATGAGTGTTGTCGGATAAAACAAGCCCCCCTCTAACGCCACCCGAACCGCCATTTCCTTCTGCTGCTCTTGGGGTCGCTGTCGTTACATTAGAGAAGTCGCTGGCACCATCTGCATAGTTCGCCTTTACTGCGAACGCATAGGTCTTCCCGTTCGTCAGTTCTGTGACGGTGTAGCTGTTCCCTGTAATATTAGACTGGACGAGTGTCCAGTTTGCCGGATCAGCAGGAGCGGACGGGCCTTCCACTTGGTAAACTGCGTAAGTCACAGTACCAGTTTCCGTTGCGTCGCTCCACTTTAACGTAACAGAACGATCACCTGCCGAAGCAGTCAGGTTTGCTGGGCCTAGTCTCGTTGCGATTGTATAATGTTCCTCCAGCACTTCGCTGTCTCTCATGCCATCCTTCACCGCAATCGCCTTGATCGTCATCGCCTCTGTGATTTCAATAGGCGCGGTATATTCCGCACTGCTTCGAGTCGGATCGCTGCCATCTGTCGAGTAGTAGATCGTGGCTCCTGACGTCTCTGTTGTTAACTCAACTGAAGTGCCAGCCGCATACTCCCCTCCCGCTGGATCGGCAACCGGCGCGACTACTTGCTCTGGCGGCAGGACCGTGTAGTGTTCCTCCAACATTTCGCTGTCGGTCATACCATCCTTCACCGCAATCGCCTTGATCGTCACCGCCTCTGTAATCTCAATCGGGGCGGTATATTCCGTACTGCTGCGTGTCGGCTCTCTGCCGTCGGTCGTGTAGTAGATCGCTGCTCCTGACGTTGCTGTTGCTAACTCAACCGAAGTGCCAGCCGCATACTCCCCTCCCGCTGGATCGGCAACCGGTGCGACCACTTGCTCAGGCGGTAAGACCGTGTAATGTTCCTCCAGCACTTCGCTGTCGCTCATGCCTTCCTTCACAGCTATCGCCTTGATCGTCACCGCCGCGGTAATCTCAATCGGGGCGCTATATTGCGTACTACTACGGGTCGGCTGATTGCCATCCGTCGTGTAGTGGATCGTGGCTCCTGACGTCTCTGTTATTAATTCTACAGACGTCCCCGATACAACTGCTTCTCCCGATGGACTGGCGACCGGTTTGTCTACTTGTAGAAGAATCGTATAATCTTCCTCCAGCACTTCACTATCGCTCATGCCATCCTTCACCGCAATCGCCTTAATCGTCATCGCCTCTGTGATTTCGATCGGGTCGGTGTATTCCGCACTGCTTCGAGTCGGCTCGCTGCCATCCGTCGTGTAGTAGATCGTGGCTCCTGACGTCTCTGTTGTTAATTCAACCGTTGTTCCAGGCGCAACTGCTCCTCCCGATGGACTTGCAACCAGTGTGGAGACTTGTGGGGGAATCGTGATGTCGTGTTTCATAACCGTGACTTTATTTCCATTCTCCTTATCGAGATAGGCCAAATAGGCGCTTTCGCCGTCTACTGCGAGTGAAAGATTGTTAGCCTCGCCTTCAGAAAAACCAGCCATTCCCACCGTCTTCCACTCACTTCCATCAAACGTCATGACCGTGGCCCTGCGTGAGGATCTATCCATGAAACCGAGATAAGGAATACCTTCGTTCAAATCAAAGGCAGTGTACGATCCGTTTGGTGAAAACTCGGCTGCTCCCACAGGTTCCCAATCGACTCCGCTCCCGCTATATTTCATCACCGTCGCCTTTTGTTGATTAAAAAACGCTACATAGGGGGTTCCGTTATCGAGTTTCATGATCATTTTTTCCCCTCCTACCACAGGCGGGCTTGCCTGCCCCAACGATTCCCACATACTCCCGTCTAACTTTGCAACCATCGCCCGAAAGATCAGAGGGGGCGAGCTCATGTAAGCGATGTAGGGAATTCCCCCATTTACATCAATCGATACACTACTTCCTTTAGATAAATCAGATATCGGCAGAGTCATCCATTCATTTCCATTTAACTTAAATGCTCTGACAGATCCAGCAATATTAGCAAAGGCTACATAAGGGATTCCTTCATATACGCTCAAAGAGGTTGTGGTCGTATTTGTAGTACCTACTAAGCCAGCCGAGCTCCCCATCGGCACCCAAACCGCTCCGTTATATTTTTTTACAAATACTTTGTCCGCTCCCAGTTCTTCTTTCCCAGTATATGCTACATAGGGAGAGCCGTCGTAAAGAACGAGTGAAATACCCCGCGCTGCTGTATTTGATATGCCGTCTTTGTTACCCACATATTCCCATGCCGACCCATTATATTTCTGGACGACCAATTTTCCATCCTTCGACTCGTCTGCATACGCGACATAGGGTACACCCGCATGCACATCAATGGATACGGTTGTGATCAAGGAGCCTTCAGCAACGACAGCCCCTTCCGAAAACCCGGCGGTCCCTACTGTTTCCCAATGCACGTCCCTTGCATAAACCACATTCTGATCGGTGAGCAGTATGTTCAGCCATCCTGAGCAAAGAAGTGTTGCGATAAGTATTACTGCGATTTTCGTATACCAATTCTTCATTTCTGTTCCTCCCTCACCCATAAGTCCCATTGTAAAGGCTTTAATTTTAACGCAACTCCTTGCAAGCTAGCTCGCATAAATATCCTCGTAAAGAGCACCTGATTCTATTTTTTTAATCTCCCTTTTTTTCGAGCATTCGTAGCAACATGACTGTCGCTTCTGCACGGGTTGCCGTTTCATTCGGTACAAAACGATCCCAACTGCGGCCATCCACAATCCCAAGTGTGTGGATCGCGTCTATTGCCCCTTTTGCCCATTGTGGAATCGTTGCGTCGTCGGCAAAGCCGGTCGACGCATAAGTGTTAAGGTGCAGCTTGAGCGCCCGCGCGATCATGGTCGCCATCTCAGCACGGGTAATTTGTCCATTTGGACGAAAACTACCGTCTTCGTAACCGTTAACAATCCCAGCGTTCACTACCTGAGCAATCGTTGGCTTCGCCCATCCCCCGATCTGCTCATGATCAGCGAACGTCAGCGAGGACCCTTCTCCATCCATTTTCAAAGCTCCTGCCAGCATAACTGTAAACTCGGTGCGGGTGACAGGATTGTTCGGTTTGAATGAACCGTCCGGATAGCCGCTGACAATACCTTTCGCTGCAGCACGCTTGATTTCACTTTCCGCCCAGTGTCCCGCGATATCCATAAAATGGATTTCAGATTCAGATAGCTTTGGTGTATCGCGGTGTATAGTCAGCGTATACTCCTTCTTGCTTCCGTTCTCCGCCTGTACCGTCAAAATCAATATATTGGCGCCATCCTCCAGTTGTACCTTGGTTCTGTCCGTGATCACTTCATCCTGCAACATTACCTTCGCCGCAAAGTACGCCGGTTTTGCTGTAATTTCTATCTGTTCGGCTTCCGTTTGTCCTGTATATTCCGTTGTGTTGGGAGCAAATGCTGGGCTGAGCGTCAGCTTCTTATCATTGCCCCATATTTGAAGGTTCGCCAAATGAGTGTTGTCGGATAAAACAAGCCCCCCTCTAACGCCACCCGAACCGCCATTTCCTTCTGCTGCTCTTGGGGTCGCTGTCGTTACATTAGAGAAGTCGCTGGCACCATCTGCATAGTTCGCCTTTACTGCGAACGCATAGGTCTTCCCGTTCGTCAGTTCTGTGACGGTGTAGCTGTTCCCTGGAATATTAGACTGGACGAGTGTCCAGTTCACCGGATCAGCAGGAGCGGACGGGCCTTCCACTTGGTAAACTGCGTAAGTCACAGTACCAGTTTCCGTTGCGTCGCTCCACTTTAACGTAACAGAACGATCACCTGCCGAAGCAGTCAGGTTCGCTGGGCCCGGTCTCGTTGTGATTGTATAATGTTCTTCCATCACTTCGCTGTCGCTCATGCCATCCTTCACCGCAATCGCCTTGATCGTCATCGCCTCTGTGATTTCAATAGGCGCGGTATATTCCGCACTAGCGCGGGTCGGCTTGCTGCCATCCGTCGTGTAGTAGATCGTGGCTCCTGACGTTGCTGTTGTTAACTCAACCGTTGTTCCCGACGTTACTGCTCCTCCCTCTGGATCGGCAACTGGCGCGACCACTTGCTCTGGAGGCAGAACCGTATAATGTTCTTCCAACATTTCGCTGTCGCTCATGCCATCCTTCACCGCAATCGCCTTAATCGTCATCGCCTCTGTGATTTCAATCGGCTCGGTATACTCCGAACTACTACGAGTCGCCTCGCTGCCATCTGTCGAGTAGTAGATCGTTGCTCCTGACGTCTCTGTTGTTAACTCAACCGTTGTTCCCGACGCAACTGCTCCTCCCGCTGGGCTGGCAACCGGTGCGACCACTTGCTCTGGAAGCAAGATCGTATAGTGTTCTTCCATCACTTCACTGTCAGTCATACCATCCTTCACCGCAATCGCCTTAATCGTCATCGCCTCTGTGATTTCAATCGGCGCGGTATATTCCGCACTGCTTCGAGTCGCCTCGCTGCCATCTGTCGAGTAGTAGATCGTGGCTCCTTCCGTTGCTGTTGTTAACTCAACCGAAGTGCCAGCCGCATACTCCCCTCCCGCTGGACTGGCAACTGGCGCGACCACTTGCTCTGGAGGCAGAACCGTATACCGTATAATGTTCTTCCAACATTTCGCTGTCGGTCATACCATCCTTCACCGCAATCGCCTTGATCGTCACCGCCGCGGTAATCTCAATCCGGGCGGTATATTCCGTACTGCTGCGGGTTGGCTCACTGTCATCCGTCGTGTAGAGGATTGTTGCATCTGGCGTCTCTGTTGTTAACTCAATAGAAGTGCCAGCCGCATACTCTCCTCCCGATGGATTGGCAACCGGCGCGACTACTTGCTCTGGCGGCAGGACCGTGTAGTGTTCCTCCAACACTTCACTGTCAGTCATACCATCCTTCACCGCAATTGCCTTAATCGTCATCGCCTCTGTGATTTCAATCGGCTCGGTGTATTCCGCACTGCTTCGAGTCGGCTCGCTGTCATCTGTCGAGTAGTAGATCGTGGCTCCTGACGTCTCTGTTGTTAACTCAACCGAAGTTCCAGCCGCATACTCTCCTCCCGATGGATTGGCAACCGGTTGGGCGGTTTGAAGCAGCACCTCTTGCGTCACGTCAAAGGTCACCGCCTTCATATAGTCCGCTTCGACCTGTACAGTTTCGGTATACGTTCCAGCAGTCAGTCCATTTTTAGCCTTTATTGTAAACGTTGTCTCGGGTACTTCATCATTTATTGTTGTAACGGTTGGTTGCGCGATCATAAAATCGCTATTTTCTTCAAGTAATTTAACGCTAATATTTTTCAAGTCGCCCGTTCCCGTTCGCGCTATCGTGATGGTTCTGGTTTCCTGAGTTTCTGAATCATAGCCTTCCGTCAAGTCTGCCAGCTTTTGATCAGACAAGCTCGCAATCGTGTAGGTCGGTAATCGATATTTCATGACCGTTGCCTTATAGTCATTCCACATATCCCGATAAGCCACATAGAGATTGCCCTCGTCTATGGATAAAGAGTTATTGTGGGTCTGCCCTGCCGAAAATCCCGCTTGGCCCACGTCTTCCCATTCACTTCCATTAAATCGCTTTACTGTAGCTTTTCTAGATTGTGATCCATCTGTATAACCGACATAAAGAGTACCTTCGTAAACGTCCAGTGAGAGATTTTCTGCTGCTCCTTGTGAAAATCCGGTCTCTCCAACCTCCTCCCAATTTCCTCTGTCATACTTCATTACCGTTGCTTTCTCACCATTTGCATGATCACTATATAGTACATATGGAGTGTCATTATAAACGATCATTTGGGTTTCGTACGCTTCTCCTGCTGAAAAGCCTGCCTGCCCCACACCTTCCCATTCAGTTCCGTTATACTTCTTAACCGTAGCTTTACGAGCGTTTGCTTCATCCAAATACGCTACATACGGGGTTCCTTCATACACAAACAAAGACGTGTTATTCGCCCGGCCTGCTGAAAACCCCGCTGTCCCCACAATTTCCCAACTGCTCCCATTAAACATCATCACTGTGGCTCTCCAAGAATTTCCCACATCCCGGTAAGCCACATAAGGAGTGCCTTCGTACACAAATAGGGAAACAGCAGTTGCATTACCCGCCGAAAATCTGGGTTCCCCTACATCTTCCCATGCTACTCCATTGTACTTCTTTACAGTAGCTCTAGAATTTGCATCCTGGTAGGCAACATAGGGGATGTCATTATACACATGAATAGAAATGTGATTGGCCGACCCATCCGAAAAACCGGGGCTCCCTAAATCCTCCCATGAAGTTCCGTTATACTGCTTCACTACAAGTCTGTTACCATAAGTGCTATCCCGGTAAGCTACATAAGGAGTGCCATTGTGAACATCCAGGGAAATTTCTTGTGAAGGTCCCGAAGAAAAACCTTCGTCGCCGACACTTTCCCAATTGCTATAACCTGTTGCAAAAACTTTACTCTCCCCTACTATTAGACTACTGGGTAATACCCCTACAATAAGCATGATTAAAATAACTATCGCTAATTTCTTCCGAATGCTTTCCATTTTATTTCTCTCTCCCCTTAACAAAATACTAACCGGTATGCATTTAATTGTGAAGTCAGATTCCTATTTAATAAAATTTTATTGTTATGATGCCACGCAGAATACAACATCCCGTAAGCCTGGATATGACTTCACGGGATGTTTCGTGTTGAGCATGGGGGTCCAAGTTCATTTTTTCACAGCTTTCGACGACGATTTTCAAAATTCGAGTAACATCAAAGAGTTTTACCCTTATCGATTTCAACTAAAGATTGCCTAGAAGCTTTCTGCTACTTGCTGCTAAGAATAGCCAAGAGTCCTTTTGTCGCCATAGGTACGTTTAACATTTCTTTGTACAAATTGTAATGAAGCAGACAGCCATCCAAGTAAGCGTAGAACATCTTCGCTTTTTCTAAGGGGTTTATTTCTTGAGGCACAAACTTATGTACTCTCAACAGATCGATAAAATGTTGAATTTCACCGATCCACTCATCATAAAGAGTTTGGTATACAAGCATCGAATTTGAATTACGTTTAGCCTGCATATAGAAATCTACATATACAAGGATCCATTCCGGTGTCGTCTTTAGCTGTCCAACGATAATTTCCATCGACTTCTGAATAATCTTTTCCAAAGAAGTGCCAGTTTCAATTAAAGGAATAAAATGGGCGTGGAGGTTTGCCCGCTTTTCTTTTCGGTAAGAGAGTACATCGAGCATGAACTGTTCCTTGGTTTCAAAATGAACATAAAATGCTCCCTTTGTAAATCCCGCTTGCTTGACAATATCGTCAATAGAAGCGCCTGAATAACCTTTCTCACACAAAACCTCAAACCCTGCTTGTATCAACTTTGTGTAGGTAGCTTCTCTTTTAAGCTGAAATTTATTTTTCTCTGACATGTTCATCCCCTCGTTTAATCGTAATTGTAGGAGCTTTTTGTTCTTTTCCAACTGATCCGGACAATCAGAATAGGACGAAAATGAATCCAGTTTAGGGTCCCATCCGAAGGGCATAGCCGAACCGAACTACACCACGAAGATTCAATATAAATAAAAACTAACCGGTATGCATTTAATTTTATAACAAAAGCATCTCAAAAAGCAATTATAAACTTACGCATAGACTACAATGATTCAGGCTCACTATCATAAGAATCTTTATGAAGTATACATAGGCATAGCGATGAAAAAAAGCGAAGAACCCTTTAGGCCATCTTCGCGTCTCTTGTACTTATTGACTGGCTTCCAACGTTCTTAGCAGCTTTCAACTTTGACTCTGTCTGTCATGACTTTATCGTTTAGAACTATTTGGGTGCCGAACGGTGGAACACGTGTCAATAATTGGCTTTAGTTCACTAATAAACGTAAAGAGAATGCCTCCCTCTTGTTCCACCACAACTCCCTGAACTGCCTCAACTGGTCTATCAGTCCGAACAGTGATGAGTACGGCCTTGTCGTAGAGAAAGTACCGTCTGAAGCGAAACTTATTTTCGTTACCCCGCTCACCAATGCGCCGTAGGTGTAATGTTATCGGAACCACGAAAGCAACAGCTTTTACATAAAGCCGCGCAACAACGTGCGTGGATTATCTAAGATGATTACGACAGTGAATTTCGATACCGCGCAGTGAAAAATTCGTGTCCTTGCTCTATGGTGGTCAATAAAAAGAGCTGCCGTCTCTTCTAGGGTCTCGTGGCTCTTGGCTTTTGTTCGATTTGGTTTATCATAATATCCACTCTCCGAGCTTGAGTTTACCTACAGCAGTTGCCAAATCGAAGTCTTGCATCATGCCAACTCTCTAAGGCTCGATCAACTTTAATTAAACCAGCCTTTGATAAAACACTACTTTCAGTCTTTTTTATCAATGTGTAGTACCCTCCTTTTATTTACTGTGGTCAAACACAGTTCAAAATACCCTTCATTGATTTAAACCAAACAAAAAATCACCTGCACAAAAAAATGCAGATGATTTCCTGAAACATTTAATATTAATACAATCAAGAGTTATTCTATAGTTATTCTCTAGTCTGCTTCTCTTCTCTATAATCCTGAACGACAACATCAAGCTTCCCTGTTTCCGGATCTACAATAAGCCCATGAACCGGAATCTTGCTTGGGAAAAGAGGATGCTTTCTGATCATCTTAATACTATGCATCACTCCATCCTCAGGACTGTCAAAGCCACGCAGAAAGTTATCCATTCGTATTCCAACATTCTCAAGAGCCTCTATTGCGGCTGGATCAATCCCGAACTCAGGGAATTTATTCATAATTTTTTCTGCATTTAGACCAATCATTCCACAATTGTGATGTCCAATCACTAGAACCTCCTCGGCCCCAAGCTCATAGACAGCTACTAAAATACTTCTCATCGAGCTTCCAAAAGGCTGATTAAGTATAGCACCAGCATTTTTGATGATTTTTGCGTCCCCATTCTTAAATCCCAAGGACTTAAGTAACATTTCTGAAAGACGAGCATCCATACATGTAAGAATAACGACTTTCTTTTTAGGAAATTTACTTGTTAAATAGGGCTCATACTGCTTTTCTTCTACGAATTTTTTATTATGTTCTAGTATACTGTTTACGATTGACATAGCTCATCCTCCTAAGAACGCCTTACTACTATTATTCATAGGAACGCTATCAGAGTCAAATTCCTTGAATTATTGATTTCTTTATATCCTCTTTTAATGGCCTCAACAGATTATTGCTCATCAGCACTTGATCCATATACAGCAGGAACTGGAACATCTAATAACCTTAAATAAACAAGCAACTGACCACGATGATGATACCAATGGTTGAACAGTGTAGAACGTAGCATATCCCTTCTAGGTGTAGCCAAAACCGTCTGTTCGTCATGCACCATCCTCCATTCAGCATTTAAGTCCTCCTCACTCCATGAGGATAGGATTTTTTTGGCGGACTCAACACTTTTGTCAAGTTTCTCCTCTATTTCTACTAATGAGGTAGCTTCATTCAAAGGAACATCTGGAATCTCTCTAACTGAATCGCTTAATAATTCAGCAATGGCTCCTGGAATTACCGCAACATGTAAGGCAAGCTGCCCTAATGACATAGACTTTGAGTGAGGCGACCATGATAAATGTTGCTCTGGAATTCGTTGTAGAACCCTGCGAGTACTTTCTGTCTCATCTGCCAATTCCTTTAGAAAAAAATCGATGCTTTTCATTATTTTTATCTCCCTTCACACTCTGCTGCTTAAGCTTTCCTTATATTTTTACTTTGCATTGATCCAATAGAGTATGCTTATCAGCAGCACTTAATCCTTATACTGATCATGGAGTCTCCACCAGCTATATGGATGGGATTGCTCGCATTCAACTTGCGTATCCTCCCATGTTTCCTGTCTTCCTAATGGTGTGATGTCAAGATAGCTCCAGTTACTGCCTAGATACTCCACACCACGTCCTGACGTGAAATAGCTTTGGAATATGCGCTCCTTTTCACGTAAAAATACACTAATAGCAAACGACTCTCCTCCGTTTGACGTAACACCAAAATCATAATTAAAATCACTTTCAAACGAAGAGTACCAAGGGACACTCCACCCCATCCGTTTCTTAAAAGGTTCAAGCTTTGATAACGGCGCTCTCGAAACTAGCACAATTTGTGTGTCCCTAGCGTTTACATGCGCTTGGTGACCCATATTGTCTACTAGCATAGAACAGCCTGAACACCCCTTCTTATCTTCGGGACCAAACATGAAATGATACACAATAAGCTGACGATATCCGTTGAATAGATCGAGAAGGCTTACCTTACCATCCGTACCCTCAAACGTATACGCTTTTTCAATTTCTACTACTGGCATCTTTCTTCTTTCTGCATTTAAAGCGTCTCTAGCTCTAGTCAGCTCTTTTTCTTTAGTAAGCAGTTCTTTGCTAGCCTTTAGCCACTCTTCACGGGACACGATCTTAGGGTAACCTATTGAGCTATCTAGGTTTATCCTCTCAGTTTCAGTTTTATCCTCATGCTTCAAACCATTGTTTAATTTATCATTAGCTTCTTTAGAGCAACACATATCTTTCTCCATCCGTAACCTTCTCCCTTCTCTTCACCACTTTGCTAAAAGCTCAAATCACTCAACTTGAGTCTGTGAAAGCTTACCTCAAATACCTTATTTCTAAATGAAATTTTAGCATAGTCATGGGGTGACCATTTCTTTAGAATTGCGGTTTTCTACCAACATTTATTCCTGTACCATGGCCACGTTTGGTTTAACTCTTCTTGACTTATTTAGAATAACAATTCCGGTGATCACTAGGATTAGAGCAAACGCTTTAAACATGCTTAAGCTCTCATTAAAAATAATAACTCCGATCATTGCACTCAAGGCTGTCCCCACTCCTGACCAGGTAGCGTAAGCGGTAGATAGTGGGACAGTTTTTAAAGAAAAACTTAGAAAAGTAAAAGAGATCAAAAATCCTGCACCTACACCTAAGGTTGGCAAAAGCACGCTAAATCCATTTGATAACTTAAGCATTGTTGTTCCGAAAGCTTCGAAGATAATAGCAATACCAAGATAAATAACACCTGCCATACATACACCACCTTATTTCTCTAAATTCAATAAAATAATCCCTAGTATGAGCACCATCAAACCAAATACTCCTTGTTTGTTTATCTTTTCTCTGAAGAAGTAAAGGCCAACAAGAACGGTTAAGATCGTTCCTACACCACTCCACGTAGCATAGGTAAATCCCAATGGAAGCTCTAATAAAGCTAAGGACAAGAGATAGAAGGCTGCACCGAAGCCAATGATTACACCTAGACTTGGCCATAGCCGAGTAAAACCATTTGAAACCTTCAGCATTGTTGAACCAAAAACCTCAATTATAATTGCAGCACCTAAAAATAAATAAGCCATGATCATTTCTTTTCCTCCACGAGATCTGCTAGATAGCTAAGCATTTGCTTTTGTTCTTCTAGCTTAATTGGATCAAGCTTAAACATATTGGAAAATATAAAACCATCACATACCAAACGAATAATTAAGCTCAGCTCAGGCGAAGTGTCTTCCTTCAGCGCTTCCTGTTTAAATCGCTGATATTCTGTATCCCACATTTTTTGCAGATCGTGATTGCTGACCAAAGCTCCAAGGATACTCGCATCTGAACTTAACGCTCCATGGGCATTTAATTGTTTAAAGGTTGCGTGTAGATACGCTAATGTGTAGCTCTTACCTTCCTCCAATTCATCCTGAACCAATCTTCTAAATTCTAGTATAGTTTGTTCATTTAAAGCCTTTAATAATTCATCCTTTGTATGAAAATGATAAAGCAAACCACCCTTACTCACTCCAGCTTCAGCAGCCACAGCTTCTAATGTGAGCTGGGTAATCCCTTTTTCTTCAATAATGTTGGCAGCAGCTTCTAATAGTTTTTCCTTCTTGGACATTCGCATCACTCATTTCTACAATTCTTCAATACAAATGTTACTATACCGTCCAGACGGTTTTTAAATAATATCATGCAGCCAATTATTCTGTCAATTATGTAAAGCTTCTAACGAAGCCCTCTCGAAGAGGTTGCCTAGTCCATCATTAGAGGAAGCTTTTAAATTATCCTTTAGGAAAAAGCTTTCTACACATATAAAAAAGTTGCCCTGAGCCTAGTGTGATATGCTCCCCTTGTGGTAGACAGTTTAAATAATAAAAACTGTTTACGACTAGGAGGAGCATTTTTTATGTCCCACAAATCAAAAATATCAAG
>NZ_JAUSTY010000031.1 GCF_030813115.1 Bacillus horti
CCATTGTAAAGGATTTTTTTGTCCCTCGGACAATATGAATCTAAACATTTTGTGTATTATGAATTTTTAAATATAATTAATGCAACGCTAGTGATCTGAGGTTTCATCCCGATAATTATAATAGCGACCATCGTAGGGATAAGAAAGGGGAAAAAGATGAGTAGGAGCTTAGAAATGGTAGCTGGTTCAGACGTTACAGAGGTATATAAAGGCTTACCTGAGCGAGTTAAACAGTTTTTTGATCGTCAATATCAGGATTCCTATTTATTACTTGATGCTTCGAGACATCCAAAGACTGGCTTGTATGCCGATGGGTATATGACATTTGGAGAAAACCCTGATTATAGATGCTCCATTGCAGCTACAGGTGTTGGATTAATTGGACTTTGTGTTGCTGATTTAGAGGGCTGGGATGATCATGCTGCCCATAAAGCAGAGCGTACCCTAAAAACAGTACTTGGTCAAACAGAAGGTTGTCAGGTAGCTCGTGATGCGTCAACAGGTTTTTATGCTCATTTTGTTGATATGGAAACGGGTGAGAACCTACAGTCGGAAATTTCTACAATTGATACCTCTTTGCTGGTATCAGGTGCTCTGTTTGTTGGGGAGCACTTTAAGGATAAGGCTCCTGAATTGGCTGAGATGGCAAAGGAACTGCTACATTCTATTGATTGGAGTGTAGTAGTAGCAGATAAAGAAAAGGGCGTCATTTATATGATCGTTAAGGATGGTCGGGGTACCGCTCCATTACCTGCTTATAACGAGTATGTTCTAGTATCTCACCTTGCCCTTATTGGTCAACCAGATCATCAAGATATTCAGGATCTGTGGTATAAGAATTTTGCTGAGGACAGAATAGAGGATCTACCACAGGTTCATTATCGTGATATCCCCGTCCTAACGGATTCAACAAAAGAGAAAGCTTTCCTATCCTCTTTTGTCCAGCAGTTCCCCTATTACCTTGTTCCGGAATATCTGAAAAGTGCCACCTACAACAGGTTCTTCGAAAACGCATGTACTGCTGATCGGTTGAAATGGAAGGAGTTAAGTGATTTACCTTCCTATGTGTGGGGGTATGGGGCAGGGCCTAATGATGGTTTGTTTGGAGGTTATCATGCTGATAAAATTAATAACTCCCCCCATCATATTGCATCGGCGTATATCGTAGCAGGTTTTCTTCCTGTTTATCCAGCAGGAATTTATGATCTTTATGCGATGTATCAGCTGCATATACCTTACGACAACTACGAAAATATAGCTGATCTAGAGGAACAGCAAAGATTTAGAGCAGCGTATAAATATGGTTTACATCGCTATTCATGGTGGCATCTTGAACAACCGGATCGGTGGTACCCGACTAAGGTGACGGTAATTGATTGGAGCTCTATGCTCTATGGCTTAACTGCCTTCAAGAGAGGAACAGGGTTTTTCTCTGAGCGACTTAGATAGATGAAACGGATGGTTAAAAGCTAGTTGAAAGCTTATTATTATAAATAATGGTATAAGAGGGTGATTTTATATGAGTTTACAAAAACGACAGCTTTCTAAAGAGGTTGTTAAAAAGATAGATTTAAAGTATCTGCTGTCTCTGCCAGCTGAGTATAATGAGAAAAAGACAGATAAGTGGCCACTTATCCTCTTTCTGCATGGGGCTGGAGAACGTGGTGAAAATCTAGATCAAGTGAAGGTGAATGGCATTCCTAAGGTCATTGAGGAAAAAACGTTTGACCTACCTTTTATTACTGTTTCACCTCAATGCCCTCGCGATTCTTATTGGCCTCTTCAGGTGGATAGCCTAAACGAGCTGTTGAACACGATTTGTGAAGAGTACTCCGTAGATGAGGATCGAATTTATGTGACTGGACTAAGTATGGGTGGCTATGGAACGTGGCAGTTGGCTGTTTCTTATCCAAATCGTTTTGCGGCAATTGCTCCTGTTTGTGGTGGAGGAATTCCTCACCTTATGCCTTTTATCAGGCATGTGCCAGTCTGGGCTTTTCATGGTGCCAAGGATGATATTGTTCCTTTGTATAAATCTGACGAGATGGTTGATGCGCTAAAAGCCTGTAAAGGAAATGTACGTTACACAGTGTATCCTGAAGCTAACCATGATTCTTGGACAGAAACATACAATAATGAAGAGCTATATACCTGGCTCTTACAGCATAAGAGGATCAAAAGTTAAGCAATCGATGTGGGAGCAAGGGAGTGAAAATATGATTGAGATCAAGGACAAAATGATTCTGATTGATGGTAAGCCACAGCTTATCATGTGTGGGGAGATTCATTATTATCGTCTAAATAAAGAGGATTGGCAGGATCGTATTGATAAGCTAAAAGAAGCTGGCTGTAACGCTGTTGCTTCCTATGTTCCTTGGCTATGTCATGAATATCAGGAAGGGCAGTTTGATTTAGTTGGACGTACACGTCCTGAGCTTGATCTAGCAGGTTTTATAGATTTATGTAAGGAAAATGATCTCTATTTTTTTGTTCGTCCAGGACCGTTTATTATGGCTGAAATGAAGAATGAAGGTATTCCCTACTGGGTCTATGAGAAGCATCCTGAAATTGTTCCGATTAGCTGGGATGGAGAAGAGGCTACGACTAAAACGATTGATTATTTAGCCGATGGCTTTTTACAGGAGGTTCGTAACTGGTACAAAGAGGTTATGGGTTTCATTACTCCACGCTTATATCATAGAGGCGGGAATATTATAGGGGTTCAGCTAGATAATGAGATTGGTATGCTTTCTTGGGTCAGCAACAAGCCAGACTTAACGGATCATGTTCTCAAGGACTTTGTCACTTGGTTAGAGCATAGCTACAGTGGTTCGGAGCTAAGTGAACGCTATCCTTGGTATGGAAGTGATTTTGAAAAGTTGAAAGCTTCTGTTCGTTCTCCAGAAGATACGTATGCTGCTGCCTTGTTGCACGACCTAGGCTATTATATGCGAAATCGTTTTGCTAGATATGTAAACATTTTACGAAGCTATGCTGAAGAGTTTGATGTAAAGGATATCCCTTTTGTTGTTAACATCCATGGCACGGGGCAAGGTCGCGGCTTAACTTTTCCAATTGGCATTAGTCAGCTTTATGAATCGTACACGCAAGCACCGGGATACATATCTGGGTCGGATATTTACTTTGGAGATTTATCAATGGAAACGTTTCAGGATCTATACGTGATTAACGGGTTTATGGATGCGGTGCATCTTCCTGATCAGCCGTTAACCTCCGTTGAGTTTAACTGTGGAGATGGAAATTTTGGCTCGAATTATGGTGGCCGATATGACCCTTCAGCAGCTGACTTCAAAACACGAATGTGTATTGCTCAAGGGAATCGCCTATTAAACTATTATTTGTTTACAGGGGGAGTAAATTATCGATTAGAGCCTGCTCCTCAGGATGGAAATGATAGAGTTGCGTTTACTGGTGAACGACATGGCTTTGCAGCGCCAGTAAGTCCTGAAGGTGAGCTAAACTACACTTTTCCTAGAATGGCACGCTCGATAAGGACAGCTATGGCGGTTGCTGATAAGCTAGCGGAAATGAAGGAAGAGCATGACGCTGTTTCATTTGCTTTTATTCCGGATTATTTTATGACGGAATATCGCTACCCTAAAAGCTCTGTGATGGCTGAAATCCTAAGCAACATTGAAGCTAATCGTGCAGGTGGGGCATGGGAGATTGTAGCTAGGGCTATGCTATTAACTTGCTATCGTTTTGGTTCAGTGGATATTCAAAACAAAGAACTCGATCCGAAGAAAACCCCTGTCTTAGTCGTACCTTCTGCACGCTATTTAGATGCTAGTGTACAGCATAAGTTGGCTGATTATTTGGAGCAGGGAGGAGCGATATTCCTTTATGGTGAAGTCCCTCTTTATGATATGGAGGGTAGAGAATGTACGGTACTGGCAGATAAGCTTGGTGTGAAACCAAAGGGAATGAGCCTCGGGGCTGAGAATTACTGGCTGTCTGTTATAGCTGATAGCTGGGCAGCAGCGAGACCAGAGGTACGTACCCATGCAGCACAGACATTTGAAGTAGAAAAGGCAACGCCAATTATGCGGGTCTATGACACAAATGAGGTTTGTGGCTTTGAAGCAGCAGTCGGGAAGGGAAAAGCTATTGTTTTGGCAACACCGTATCCTTGTGATCTATCCTTCTTTAAAAAGGTTTTTGAAAGACTTGGAGCTCCCGCAGCACTAGCACATGACTACGAGCATCATGGTTTATTCATCACAACCACTGCTTCAGCAAAGGGAGAAAGATTTCTTCATGTATTGAATCTTGATGGGCTTGATAAAGAGCTTCACTTTTATGAGCAAGGAAATAAGCTGTTTGACGGAAGAAAACTCCTTATACAAAGTAAGGATGGAGTGATGCTCCCTCTTAATGTCATGTATGAAAGCTATAAAATTGTTTATTCTACCGCAGAGATCATAGAAGTGGATAAAAATAAAATCAGCTTTAGGCTGACTCAAGCTGAAGATGTGATTGCGTTGGAGACGAACTGTACAATAGCACTTCACGATGAGTATAAAGTAGAAGTGAAGGATGGCTTGACATACGTGTTTTCACAGAAGCATGCTAAGGTCGATGACCGTCTAACCGTGTATTTTGAAGGATAGAGAAACCTACAACTCTAACTATAAGGATTAAAAAAACGTTGCCTTAAAGCGCTTACATTGATAGAATAGAATCAAACGAAACGTTTCGATGAATTATAGATTGTTGGTCTTGCTAATGAATAAAGAAATAGATGTGTTCTAGCAAAGATGCTTTCTAAATCTTTTCAATCGAATCGTTTTGATAGAAGGACGATACACATATTTTGTGGAGGGAACCAATGGCAACGATAAAGGATGTAGCTAAGCTAGCTGGAGTAGCTGTTTCAACGGCCTCTTACGCTTTGAACAGTAGTTCTAAAGTTTCTCCTGATACCGCTAGAAAAGTGTTGGATGCAGCTAAACAGCTAAATTATCAAAAAAATGGATTAGCAAGAGATCTAAAACTAAGTAAGACAGACACAATTGGATTAATTCTTTCCAATATGTCTGGACCCTTTTACTCTGAGTTGATTAACGGTGTTCAAGAGGTATCAATGAGTCATGGCTATGGATTGATAGCATGCAGTTCATTAAATGGGGACACAAAAATGGCTCATAAGTTCATTCAGGAAAGAAGGGTGGATGGGGTCATCATTTTAGCGCACAGTATCACAGATGAAATGATTATTCAGTCTGCTAGAAGAGATTTCCCGATTGTGGTACTAGATCGAGTTTTACCACATGAGCATGTGATGAACGTTGCATCTGATAATGTGACAGGAGGCTACTTAGCGACTAAGCATCTATTAGATTCAGGACATACTGACATTCGCTACGTAGCTGGTTCAGCAAATAGTAGAGATAATGACTTACGCTTTCAAGGTTATTTAAAAGCCCTTCAGGAAAAAGGGATTACGCCTTTACCAAATTGGAACATTCAGGGTGGCTTTA
Organism: Bacillus horti; assembly: GCF_030813115.1. Taxonomy (NCBI): domain Bacteria; kingdom Bacillati; phylum Bacillota; class Bacilli; order Caryophanales; family Bacillaceae; genus Caldalkalibacillus; species Caldalkalibacillus horti. Next base: position 5,502 of record NZ_JAUSTY010000031.1, read on the forward strand.
CAAAGGAAGCGGGTTATCGAGTTGGAAAGCTTCTAGTGATGCAGGGTCAGCTACCAACTGCTTTGTTTTGTGTGAATGACGAAGTGGCCATTGGGGTCATCCAAGCCTTTGATGAGCTTGGTGTAAGAATTCCGGATGATGTTTCCATCGTGGGATTTGATAATATTGAAATCTCTCAATATGTCACCCCATCATTGACAACTGTAAATCAATCGAAATATGAAATGGGTCAGCTAGCTGCACATCTAGTTTTCCAAGCTTTGCAAGGCGATGTTCCCAAAAAAGAGTATATCCTGCCTACCAATTTAGTTCTTCGAAAATCAACAGTAGAGAAAAGATAGATAGGAGCTTTTGCTTAGAGAAACACATGCAGTTAACCGAGAAGGGAGCTTAGAAGAATGAGAAAATGGATGACGTTTACATCGATCCTACTGTTAGCTGTTATTGTAGCAATAGCAGGATGTTCCTCAAATGAAGCTGGTCAAGATCAAAATGATCAAACGGAAAATAATAGTCCAGAGAATGGTACTGGAAATGAAAGCAATGACCAGGTGACTATTACGTTAGCTAGCTGGGCTGGAGAGGTTGAGCAAAAACGAATTGAAGCGTTTGAGGAGCAATTTCCTCATATTAAAGTAGAGGTTGATGAATCGATTACATGGCCGTGGGATGAAAGCCTAGCAGCCGCTGCGGCAGCAGGGACTCTACCCGATGTGATTTGGCTATCGAATGCACCACCAGCCTATCAGCACGATTGGGCTGCGGATTTGACACCATTTTTAGATGCAGATCCTGATTATAATCCAGAGTTAATTTACGGGAACCTAGCAGAGTCCACCAATTATAATGGCAAGCAAATTGCTTTACCACATGGATTGTATGTACACGGGGTACTTATTAACCTCGATCTATTTGAAAGAGAAAATCAAACGGTTCCAGAGTCAGATTGGACATTATCACAGGCAAGAGAGCTTGCTCGAAATATGACACGTGCTAATGAAGGACAATTTGGCTTAGGTGGCACACTTGGCATCCGAGATACTCTTATCCCTCAATTTGATGCCTCTCAGGGCTGGGCTACCTTTGATGGAGAGAGCTTTAACTTTAATTCACAAGCGTTCGTTGATGCGGTGAATACGGTAAGTGATATTGTCAGAAGTGAACGAGTGGATGTGAACAGTCTTTCTGATGATGAAAGAAATGCAGAATATGGTGAAGGAAATGATCCTTGGAATCTAGGAAAAATTGCGATGAAGTGGGGAGCTACTTGGGATTTCGCGGGAACAAATGAAAATGCAGAGTTTAATTGGGATTTTAGACCATATCCTGCTGTAAATGCTCAGCGTACGCCACTTGTAACAGATTACATTGCCATTTCAAGTACTTCTGATAAGAAGGAAGCGGCTTTTGAATTTTTGAAATGGATGACGTTTTCTAAGGAAGGCTGGCTTACTAGAATTGATATTGAAGATCCAATCGGATCTGTTCCCTTAATTAATGATGAAGAGGTTTGGTCAGCGTATTTAGCTAATGAGCATGTTCCATCTGGAGTAAGAGATGTGATCCCGATGATTGGGGAAGGATTTATTGATCCTATGAAATGGGCGCCAGGATATATGGCAGGAATGAATGCTAGTCTTTGGACAGAAGAGGGCGGTAAGCTAATCACTGGGGAAGTCCGTCCAGAGGATATTGGACCTGTTTGGGAGGAACGTGCTAACCGAGCAGCTGAAGAAGCGATGAGGGCCATTCAATAGGTAAAGAACGAGTTTAAAAAGTGATGAATGCCATTCCAATAGTTAAAAACGAGTTTAAGATGAAGAAATGAATGAATCCTAGGATGCAAGGAGAAATGACTTATGAGAAGAAAAGGATTAGTATTCATAGCCATCTTGCTGTTATTGCAACAAGTGATGTTTATGGGAGTCATGTCTGTCCATGCAGATGATGATGAGGTTAAGGATATACTAGACTCTCTATTTAACAATCAGCAGCAGGATGAAAATGAAGCGGACGACATCATTGACGAAGCTCCAGAGGAAGCTAATCCCATTCAAAGTCTAATTGGAGACTACTATGCTGATTTGTTGCGTAGTTGGAATGATGCTGGAATAGTAGCCTCTCAAGGCTTTTCTCAAGTTATTTCTCCTGCAGAATTTATTGGGGAGGAGCTTAATCTCCTTCCTCGAAGTGAAGCAGAGGGATACTCTGATGCTGTGCTCCTATCGGATGCTACTACTGAGGAAATTGAAATCGAAGTGGATATCCCTGAGGAGGGCTTGTATCAGATTAAAGTTGATTATCTTCCACAGGATGGGAAAATTATTCCGCCAGAACGTGGTCTGATAATTAATGATGAATTTCAATATTTTGAGTCGAGGAGAATGGTTTTTCCAAGTGCTTGGGAAAATGAGTTTGTCCCGTTTGAAAAGGATGGTCTTGGAAACGATATTCCCTCTAATCAAGTTGAAAGAAAGCAGTGGCAAAGCACATATCTGATGGATGCTAGCTACTTATTCGATTCTCCCCTTTTGTTTCATTTGGAGGAAGGAGCCAACAGTATTAAGCTGGTTCATTTAAGAGAGTCTATGCTTCTGGGGAATATAACGATAGAGTCACCTACTTCTCTACCAGAGTATGCTGAATATCGTGAACAACAGCAGGCTGGTCGTGTAGAGCAGAGCATGGTTGAGCTTCAAGCTCAATTTCCTGATTTTAAATCTGATCCATCTGTTCAGGCGCTGCCAAGTGGAGATCCGAATGTTACTCCATATGAAACAGGAGCTATACTGTTAAACACGCTAGGAGGAGACAGTTGGCAAGATGGTGGTCAGGCTGTAACCTGGGAGGTCGAGGTGGAGGAAGCAGGCTATTATCAGCTTGCCTTTAAATATCAACAGGATTTTAAGGTCAATATGCCTGTCTTCCGCACGCTATTGATTAATGGAGAGATACCATTCCAGGAGATGCAGCGTTATGCTTTTGGATATTCGAAAAAATGGAAGAACGAAATCCTTGGCGAATCATCAGAAGCACCGTATGAATTTTATTTGGAGGAAGGTACTAATCAAATATCACTAATTGCTAACCCTGCTCCTATTCAACCTGTAGTACGAACGATCCGTGATGTGATGGCTGGAGTCAATGCTTTATCCTTAGACATTAGACAGGCTACAGGAAATATAGCGGATCGAAACAGGGACTGGAGCTTAACGGAGCAGATTCCAGATCTTACGGAAAGACTTGAAGGGTTTGCTCAACGCTTGCGTGATGAGCATGCTTATTTGGAGCAGGTCAGTGGAAGAAACCCTGATGAAGCTAGAAATCTAATGATGAGTGCAGAACAATTAGAGAAGCTAGCACAGGAGCCTAACTCTATTCCATTCAGATACACTCAATTGTCAGAGGGATCTGGCTCGGTGCTCCAGCTTCTTGGTGATTTATTAATTGAGCTACCAAAGCAGCCTTTACTGCTTGATCAGATTTATATCTTCGATGGCGCAGAGCTACCTAGAGCAGAGGCTACATTTTGGCAAAAAGCAAAAGCTAATTTCTTTGGTTTTCTCCGATCCTTCTCCACGGACTTTACAGAGATTAGTCCTAGAACGGAGGAAACGGTGGAGATATGGGTGAATCGACCTCGCCAATATGTGATGCTTATGCAGCAAATGGCGAATCGAGATTTTACCAGGGAAACAGGAATTCGGGTTTCTTTGAGTCTAATGCCTGATGAACAGAAGCTAATTTTGGCTAATGCGGCAGACAAAGCGCCTGATATTGCCTTAGGTATTGGAAACCAGCTGCCATTCAATTTAGCGATTCGAGGCGCTATAAAGGATCTAACTGAATTTAATGATTTTGATCAAGTGCAGGAAAGATTTTCTCCAGGAGCTCTGCTTCCTTTTGCTATTAATGATGAATACTATGCGATTCCTGACACACAATCCTTTTATGTTTTATTTTATAGGCAGGATATTTTAGAAGCTTTAGATCTCCCTGTTCCTGATACGTGGGAGGATGTTATTAGAATGCTTCCAGAGCTACAACGCTTTGGAATGAACTTTTACTTACCTCTGTCCTCTGCCGGAGGCTATAAACCATTTGCCCTAACAGCACCTTATCTCTATCAGCATGGAGCTGATTTGTACAACGAAGAGGGGACGAGGGCAGCTATAGATTCAGAAGAAGCTTTAAAAGCTTTCGATCTCATGACCAAAAGCTTTACGATATATAGCATGCCTTTGCATGTCCCTAACTTTTATAACCATTTTCGTGAAGGCTCTTTACCTATAGGGGTGGCTGATTACAGCACATATATTCAGTTAACGGCTGCTGCTCCAGAAATAGCAGGCTGGTGGAAGATTGCCCCACATCCAGGGGTAGAGGATGAGAATGGTGAAGTGATCCGTTGGGCCCCGGGGACTGGCGCTGCCGGTGTGATTTTCGATCAGAGTGAAAAGCAAGAGGAAGCATGGGAGTTTATGAAATGGTGGACATCGACGGAAACTCAGGTTGAGTTCGGAAATATGATGGAAACGATCTATGGCTTAGAGTATCGCTGGAATTCCTCAAATGTGGAAGCTTTTGAACAATTACCTTGGCCACAGGATGATTTAGATGTCATTTTAGAGCAATGGACTTGGTTGCGTGATATCCCTCGTATTCCTGGAGACTACATGGTTGAAAGGGAGCTTAGCAACGCTTGGAACCGGGCCGTATTTGATGGAGATAATGCCCGCCGTGCCTTGGAAGACGCAGCTTTAACGGCAAACCGTGAAATTTGGAAGAAGCTCCATGAATTTGGGTTTATGGAAAATGGAACGATGATTCAGGAGCTTAGGGTGCCACAAATAAAGAATTTATTGGAGGAGAGGTGAGGAGATGAAAACGAGCGAGGTTCATTCAACAGCAGGAGATTCTCCTCTTCAGCCAGCTAAGCAGCAGGAGCGTAAATCTGTGAAGTGGAAGAAGGAGCTAACGGCTTTTCTGTTTATTGGTCCCTTCTTCCTGCTTTTTCTCTTATTTATTATTATCCCTGTTGTTATAGCCATTTATTTTTCTTTTACGTACTTCAATACAATTGAGGCGCCACGCTTTATTGGTCTGCAAAATTTTGTAGATTTGCTCTCAGCTGATCAGGTGTTTATGATGCATGTTTTGCCGAATACGTTTAAGTTTGCTCTAATTGTTGGACCAATTGGTTATCTATTAGCCTTCTGGTTGGCTTGGTTGTTGGCTCAGGTTCCTAGACGATCGAGAAGCTTGTTTACTCTAGCGATCTATTCTCCCTCAATGACGGCTGGGGTAGCGATGGCTGTTGTTTGGTTAATTATTTTTAGTGGGGATCAAAGTGGATATTTAAATAGTATTCTACTCCAATTGAATATCATTACTGAGCCTATTCAATGGACTCAGTCCCCTCATTTTTTAATGCCTATTATGATCATAGTTACATTATGGGGAAGCATGGGAGTTGGATTTTTGGCCATGCTAGCTGGAATTTTAAATGTGGATCGTCAGCTTTATGAAGCGGCCTATATCGATGGGATTCGCAATCGCTGGCAGGAGGTCTTTTATATTACGATTCCTTCGATGAAGCCACAAATGCTATTTGGAGCCGTTATGGCTGTTGTAGGAACGTTTCAGGCTGGAGCCATCGGTGTACAGCTTTCAGGAGATAATCCAACCCCTCAATATGCGGGTCAGCTTATTATTAATCATATTGATGATTATGGTTTTATTCGTTATGAGATGGGTTATGCCTCCGCTCTTTCTGTCGTGCTATTGATTTTTGTGTATTTGTTATCAAAGCTGTGCTGGAAGCTTTTTGGAGCTAAGGATTAGGCTTTCGTTTGTTAGATAAGGTGAGGCATTCGTTCAGCAATACAGCACAGAGTGTCACGAAAGGAGTTGAAAAGAGGTCATGGCCAAATTTCGAGCGAATCAAATGGATCCTGATCGCTTTCATTTCAGTCAATCTGGATTCTATTTTTTCCTTATAACATTAAGTATCTTCATGGTTATGCCGATAATCTTTATTTTCTCAACGGCGCTAAAGCCAATTGATGAGCTATTTTTATACCCGCCTCGTTTTTTTGTAATGAGGCCAACTCTACAGAATTTTTATGATTTGTTCAGCACAACATCTGTGACTGTGGTTCCCATGGTAAAGTATCTGTTTAATAGTATTGTGGTGACGGTTGTAGTGGTTGCTGCAACAGTAATCATAAGTACTATGACTGGTTTTGCCTTATCTAAATTAGATTTCAAGTTTAAAAAAATCATCTTTGAAGCGAACGTTCTTGCCATTATGTTTGTGCCTGTTGCTGTGGCTATTCCTCGTTTCTTTATTGTAGATGCTTTAGGGATTATGGACACGATGCTTGGTCATATTTTACCGCTATTGGCGTTACCTGTTTCTGTTTTCTTACTGAAGCAGTTTGTGGATCAGATTCCTGATGCTTTAATTGAAGCGGCGACCATTGATGGTGCAAATACATTTCAGGTTTTTACAAGGATTATCTTACCCATGGTGTATCCCGCTTTAGCAACGGTGGCTATTTTGTCCTTCCAGCTTGCTTGGAATAACGTGGAAACCTCCACTCTTTATATGGATGCGGAGAATCAAAAAACATTAGCTTTTTATATGACTACACTAGCTTCTAATTTGGAGAACAATGTAGCTGGGCAAGGGATGGCTGCAGCAGCTGGCTTATTAATGTTTTTACCGAATTTAATTATATTCTTGTTTTTGCAGTCTAAGGTCATGAATACGATGGCTCATTCAGGGCTGAAATAGAAATGGGGGATTCGATGAGTTTCATAAAAAAGCTACTTCTATTAACTCTATTGTTTCTGCTCGTTTTTTCTTCAGTAGCTGGTGCAGACTCTCCTTTTGTAACGTATACAGTGGATCGGAGTGGGTCTCCTTTAATCACGCAAAGTGCGTATCAGGCGATTGGGCTCATTGATGGCTCTAGCATTGAAGAATACGATGAAAGTGGAGAACCGGTGTATAGCCCGCTTTCCAATCCAGAGGATTTGTTTATTGATCAGGAGGATCGTATTTATGTAGCTGATTCTGGAAATTCGAGAATTGTAGTGTTTGATCAAAATGGTCAGCATCTTCAAACACTTGGAGAGGATAAGTTACAGGAGCCAACTGGTGTTTTCGTTACAAATGAAGGAATGATCTTTGTTGCGGATTATCGCCAAGAAAAGATTTTTCAATTTGACCAGGAGGGTCAGGTGGTACAGGAGATTGGTCGTCCTGACACGTTATTATTTGGACAGCGTACTCCCTTCAAACCAAGAAAAGTGATTGTTGACCAAAGAAATAACCTATATGTCGTTTCAGAGGGGTCCATTCATGGTTTAATTCAGCTCAGCAGTGAAGGGAGCTTTCAAGGATATTTCGGGGCTAATATAACCGGTGGGGGCTTCACGAGAGCACTTCAACGCCTTTTTTTTACAGATGAACAGCTTAGTCGTCTGGGAAGTCAGCTCCCTCCATCGATTACAAACACAGCAATTGACGAGGAGGGCTTAATTTACACGACTACGTTAGGTGTTCAGCAGGACGAAATTAAAAAGCTAAATGTGGCAGGAAATAATTTGCTTCCATCTCAACGATACGCTTTTCTAACGTATTCAGGTCGTCCCACCGTTTCAGCAATTGCTATTAATGAGATTGGTAATATCATCGCGCTTGATGCACAGAATTCCATGTTCTACGAGTATGATCGGGAAGGCAACTTATTGTTTGTATTTGGTGGAGAATATCGAGATAGTCAGAGACTAGGTTTGTTTCAAACACCGCTAGCCATTGCTGTAAATTCTGAGGGAATGCTTTTTGTTTTAGATCAGCAGCGTAATAATATTCAGCTTCTTAGGCCTACTGAGTTCACCAATGTGGTTCATAGTGCCATCGCTTTGTACAATGACGGTCGATATGTAGAAAGCGAGGAGCTCTGGGCTGAGGTGTTAAGGTATAACAGTATGTTTGACCTAGCTCAAACAGGGATAGGGATGGCGGCTTTTAAAAGAGGCGATTATGAACAGGCCTTGGAATCCTTTGTCATTTCAAGGGATAAGAGAGAATACTCCAATGCCTATTGGGAGATTAGACGGGAGTGGTTAATGAACAACGCATCATGGATCCTGCTTACCATTGTAGGATTTGCCATCGCTAATCCAACACTTAAGCGTTTGCATCGTCGAACGAGTTTTGCTAACGGTCTATTACGTTTGATAGATAGGGTCAAGAATCAAGCGCTAATCAAGCATTTGGGACATGTTTTCCGCATTATGAGACATCCCTTTGAAGGGTTTTGGGAGCTTAGAAATGAAGGTAAGGCGTCTGTTCGGTCGGCTACAATTTTATATATTCTATTCTTTATCGTGTATGTCTTTGAGTTGTTTACTACAAGCTTTTTGTTTTCTAATCTTGATGTGATCAACTTGAGCCTGACGACGGAGCTTTACATTCTATACATTCCAATTATCGCTTGGGTCATCTCTAACTATTTAGTTAGTACGATTAATGACGGAGAAGGTAGATTTAGAGATGTGTATACAGGAACCGCTTATGCATTAAGTCCGTATATTGTGTTCGGGATTCCCTTAGCTATTTTATCGAACGGTCTAACTCTAATGGAAAAGGTCATCTATGATTATACCAAGATAGGTATTATTCTATGGTGTGCTATGTTGGTCGTTATTATGGTCAAGGAAATCCATGATTACGAAATTGGGAAGACGATCAAGAATATTTTCATTACGATTTTTGGCATGATTATGATTGGTATTATAGCTTTTATCGTATTTGGCTTGTCCAATCAGGTTTGGGACTTTATCTACTCAATTATCCAGGAGGTGAGGGTACGTGGCTAAAAGAAGAGGTTGGTTAGGTATTGGCGTTATTCTTTTCCTTGTCAGTGTATCCCTCATATATGTACAAGGGCAGACAGCCTCCCCTTCATCAGAGGAGCTTGAGTCTGTAGTAGGTACAACTTTAAATGATATAGAATTTAAATCCAATCGGTTTACACAGCCAGATAGTCAGGACGAATCGATAGAGTCTATTGAGGTAGGAAGTGAATACACACTTATTGCTGAAAGTGAAGAGCTGAGCTTATTTGTGAATGAAGAGAATGCAGCTATTAAAATTCAAGACAAGCGCTCTGATTATGTATGGTCTTCGACTCCTACTGCTGAGGATATGGAAGTGGGTAGCCTAAATGCTGAATGGCAAGGTAATGTCATGTCTCCTGTCCTGGTCCGCTATGTCACAACATCTGCACAGATTCGTTCTGGTAGTCTTTCTACCTTAGAGGGAGAAATCGTTGAGTTTGAAGAGATTGATCAGGGGTTTCGAGCTCAGATTGTATTAGAAGGTCTTGAGGCGAGCTTTGAATTAATTGTAAAGCTAGATGAAGGAGCGCTTGTTGTACAAGTGCCTGATGAGTCCATTCAAGAGGAAGGGACAATGAGGTTGCAATCCATACAAATGTATCCTTTTCTAGGTGCGACAAAAGGAGCAACTGTACCTGGGTATATGTTTGTTCCTGATGGGAGCGGAGCCTTGATTCGTTATCAGGAGGGCAATACCCGATATGATGAGCCTTTCTCGCGCTATATTTACGGAAGTGATCCTTCCTTACAAACTCGTTTTTTTGCTAGCTCATTTTTACAGCCGGTTACTCTCCCTGTTTTCGGAATGGTACATGGTGAAGATCAGCACGGCTATGTTGCTATTGTAGAGGATGGAAAATATCAAGCGGAAATCATGGCTTATCCAAGTGGAATTACGACAGATATGAATTGGGTGTCAGCCCGATTCACGCTTAGACATGTGTATTTCCAGCCAACAAGTAGAAATATGGGTGGGATTAATTCTTATCAAAGAGAGCGTAGTAAGGAGGATAAACAGGTACGTTATCTGTTCCTCACTGGAGATGAGGCTAACTATGGGGGGATGGCTAAGGCTTATCGGGAGTACCTTATAGAAAGACAAGCATTGCCTGAGAAAACGCAGGCTAATGAGGATATCCCTTTACGAGTTGAGTTTTTGGGAGCCGAGGTAGAGCCAGGCATGATTCGTCAAAGCCTTGTTCAGATGACGACCTTTGAACAGGTACAAACGATTATTCAAGCTCTTGAGGAACGCGACATCTCTAATATTCGGGCTGTTTATCAGGGCTGGAGTAAGGGAGGATATTCTGGACGTAATCCTGATAAATTCCCGGTGGAACGATCGCTAGGTGGAAAAGCTGGTTTAGAGGAGCTACAGGAGTTTTTTGCGGATAGAGAAGCAAGTCTTTTCTTAGGAGCCGACTACACCAGTGCCTTTGAAAAAGCCAAGCAATTTAATCCACGATCAGATGCTGTTCGTAGAATCACGAATCATGTGCTGAGTCGGCCCTTAGGAAATGAAGTGAGTAGCAGTCAGATATATGATATAGACGTGTATTATATGAATCCGCAAAAAGCATATGAGCTTGCCCAAGAGGATGTACAGGAGTTTGGGGAGCTTGGAATAGAAGGAATTGCGGCTACTCAGTTAGCTACAGAGCTGTTTTCCGACTATCATCAACAACAAAGGATGAGTAGGAAGGAGACGGCTACAGCGTATACACAGCTTGCTGAACTGCTACGGGTGAGTACGGGAGAATTAGCTGTATATTCCGCCCATGATTTCCTTTTACCCTTTGCCGATGAATTGTTTGATGCTCCTATGTCTTCCTCACAGTATATGTATGTAACGGATGCGGTTCCATTTTTGCAAATGGTGCTGCATGGAAGTGTGAATTATTATGTTTCACCGATTAATTTTCAGGCAAACCCTGAAGAGCAGGTTTTAAGAATGGTAGAGTATGGGGCGTATCCAAGCTATTATTTAACATACGAGCATGCTAGATTATTGAGAAATACAGCATCCAGCCATATTTTCACTTCAGAGTACATGAATTGGTTAAATACGATACAGAGTCATTATAGCCGAGTGAATCAGGCATTAAGGCATGTTCAATCAGCTACGATGGAAGAAAGAAGTGTATTGGACTGGGGTGTTGTACAGGTTCAGTATTCAAACGGCGTTCAGATCTTTGTCAACTATACAGGAGATGATTTTCAGGTAGAAGGGACTACGATTCCTGCAAGAGACTTCCTAGTAATAGGAGGTGAGGATCAGTGATAAAAGGGAAGGGTTTAACCAAAAGTGGTCGAGAGAAGCTAACGGGGTATATGTTCGTCTCCCCATGGATTATTGGGTTTGTGTTTTTTATGGCTTTTCCGATCTACCAATCCTTAAGGATGAGCTTTAATCAAGTTTATATTACACCAAACGGGATTAGGATGGAGCCTGTTCAATGGGAGAATTATCGCTATGCCTTTTTAACGGATCCGTACTTTCTAGAAGAGCTCCTTAAATTTGTTCAGTCGGTTGTTATTACGATTCCTATTGTTATTGTGTTCTCTCTTTTTGTAGCTCTCTTAATTAATCAACAGATCAAAGGACAGGGGATCTTCAGAGCGATCTTTTTTCTACCTGTTGTCATTACGAGTGGTGCGGTCGTTAATGAGCTGTTTGCTCAAGGTGCAGGAACGGTTCCGATGGTGGAAAGGTACGGTATTGTCTCGTTTATTGAAATGAACCTTAGTGCAGCAATTGCTGATCCATTAGTCACCGTCATCCAGCAATTGATCATGATATTGTGGTTCTCTGGAGTGCAGATTTTGATCTTTTTAGCGGGTTTGCAAAAGGTTGGTCGTCCCATTTACGAAGCGGCTGCCATTGATGGAGCGTCTCCCTGGGAGATGTTCTGGAAGATTACATTACCTTCAATTAAGCCCTTTATCCTCGTCAATCTTATTTATACAACGGTCGATTTGTTTACGAATTCGATGAATGAGGTTATTGAGATGATTAAAAGCCATATGTTTCAGCTACAAACAGGCTATGGCTACTCAGCGGCGTTAGCTTGGATTTATTTGGCCGTCATTTTAGTTATTCTAGCGTTCATCATCCTATTCTATATGAGAAGTGAAGGTAAGTTACGAATAAAAGGGAGTTTGAGAAGGAGAGGATAAGCATGGGGAAGCGCCAAAAACTTCAGCGGCCTTTCAAACGAAAAGGGTGGAAGGAGGATATGGGCTTTCGCTTCAAAAAGCTCTTGTTAGGCAGAAAAGGGAATGACGGGTTTATTTTACGTTTTTGTGTGTACTTTTTGCTAATCAGTATTGGTTTTGTGTATTTGTACCCTGTTCTCTATATCTTTTCGCAAAGCATGAAAAGCTTGCAGGATTTGCTTGATCCTACGGTAGTGTGGATTCCTAGGGAGCTACACCTCTCTAATTATGTCCAAGCGTATCAGGTTTTGGATTTTTCTAGAGCGTTTATGGGCTCTATCTTAAATTCAGTGCTACCTGCTTTAGCACAAACCATATCTTGTGCGATTATCGGTTATGGTCTGGCTAGGTATAAGTTTCCTGGAAAAGGGATTATGCTTGGTCTGATCCTATTAACCTTTATTATCCCGGCACAGGTCGTTATGATTCCATTGTTTATGATGTATCAAAACTACAATATGCTAGGAACTCCATTGCCATTTCTACTCCCTGCTATATTTGGAATGGGAATTAAGAGTGCGTTGTTTATTTTTATCTATATGCAGTTTTTCAGAGGTATTCCTCAGGCTCTTGAAGAGGCTGCTCAAATTGATGGGGCTTCATCTATTAAAATCTTCACGAGAATTGTATTACCTATTTCTATTCCCGCCATTGTGGTCGTTTATTTGTTTTCCATGGTGTGGCATTGGAATGAAACGTATATGGCGTCCTTGTTTCTAGGTAATAATATGACGACATTACCTATTAGACTGCAAATGTTTCATGATTCCTTTGCTCGGATGATCAGCTCTAATGAGATCCAAACGGGTGTGAGTATTAATGAATCTATTAATATGGCTGGGACAATGCTTGTCATTCTTCCCTTATTGATCCTCTATCTGTTCGCTCAGCGTTGGTTTGTAGAGGCGACAGATAAAACAGGGATTGCAGGTGAGTAATCTCACTATAGTATAATAGCTTAAAGGAAGAGCAAAGAAATATGAGGTGTTGCTGACATGGATGGCTCTGGCCTGAGTGGTAGATTATATCGACTATGTGAATGGATTATGAGGCTAGCGTTTCTGAATCTCATTTGGATTCTTTTCACCCTCATGGGCCTTGTTGCGTTTACTATTTTTCCAGCTACTGCTGCATTGTTTGGAATCACAAGAAAGTGGGTGAGGGGAGAGGAAGACTTCCCTATATTTCAAACGTATAAAGCTTTATTTCGTCAGGAGTTCTGGAGCGCTCAAGCCCTAGGCTATGCCTTTTTGCTAGCTGGTGTTGTGTTATATGTGGATTATCTGATTTTCTCAACGGGAACGACTACACTATTTATTGCTTTAAAATATGTGACAGTACTGTTAATTTTCTTTTATCTAAGCATTTGTCTTTTTGTTTTTCCTGTGCTTGTTCATTATGATATGAAGCTGATGCAGAGCTTTAAAACGGCGTTTTTCCTTGGTGTCTTACATCCTGGTCAGAGTATATTTATGTTAGCTAGCCTTGGTTTACTCGGATTTGTTATGTTCAGGTTTGCTGGACTTCTCCCATTTTTCGGACTTAGTGTGGGAGCCCTATGGATAACGATCATAACGCATAAGGTGTTTGAAAAAGTAGCATTAAAGTATAAGGTGAATGAAAGCTAGAGAGTGGCTAGAAAGAAGGAATATAGCGGGGTATCTAGAAGTATTTATATGGTAAATCTATTTTATACAGTTATTTGAGGAAGGGGAGATTCGTATGGAGAGTCCTTCAATAGGCATACAGCTTTATACGCTTCGTGATGAGTTAAATACAGATTTTGCAGGTACTTTGAAAAAGGTTAAGGAAATAGGCTACTCTAATGTTGAATTAGCTGGATATGGAGGCTATGAGGCGAAGGAGCTACGCACACTTTTAAATGAGTTGGGTTTATCCGCCATTTCAAGTCATGTTTCTCTTGTGGATTTAGAAGGGAAGCTGTCTTCAATTATTGAATATAATCTTGAAATTGGAAGTCAATTTCTAGTGTGCCCATGGCTACCAGAGGAGAAACGGAAAAGTAGAGATGACTATTATAGATTAGGAGAGGTGCTTAATAAAGTAGGTGAGCAATGCTCAGCTCATAAGCTACAGCTTCTCTATCATAACCATGAGTTTGAATTTGAGAGATTTAATGGTCAGTTTGGCTTGGATATTCTTTTGGAAAACACGGATTCTTCTCTAGTTCAGCTAGAGCTAGATACATATTGGGCGGAATATGCGGGTGTATCTGCTGTTGAATACTTAGAACGGAATGCAAATCGCTGTAGAACGATTCATATTAAAGATATGGCAGACACTCCTGAAAAAGAGTTTACAGAGCTAGGGAACGGAACAATAGATATACCTGCTATTCTTCAAGCTAGTGTTAAGCTTGGTGTAGATTGTGCATTTGTTGAGCAGGATGTTTGTAAGCGGTCTCCTCTAGAAAGCATCGCAATTAGCTTTGACTACCTGAAGAAGCTAGGAGCTGTTTAAGCTTATCGTTTGAATAGCATAAGCAGTTTTTGAATGATTTGAGATTGAAGGAAGTATTGAGGTGTAATCATGACATCAAGAATTAAAATTGGTCTTATTGGCTGTGGTAATATTAGCTCAGCATACATTCATGCCCTACAGATGTTTAGTCGTATAGAGCTGGTTGCGGTGGCCGATCAATACATAGAGAGAGCAAAGCAAAAAGCGCAGGAATTTCACATTCCAAAGGCGTATACGGTTCAAGAGCTATTACAGGATAGCGATATTGAGTTAGTGATTAATCTAACCATCCCTAAATTCCATGCAGAGGTATCCTTGGCTGTATTAGAAGCTGGAAAGCATGTATACTCTGAGAAGCCTTTAGCGCTTACTATGGAAGAAGGGAGTAAGGTTTTACAGACGGCTAATAGGAAGGATCTTCTAGTAGGCTGTGCTCCAGATACGTTTTTAGGAGGCGGCTTGCAGACCTGTCGTAAATTAATTGATGATGGGTGGATCGGTGCGCCTATTGCTGCTTCTGCGTTTATGGTAGGTCATGGGCCTGAAGGCTGGCATCCTGATCCTGAGTTTTTCTATCAAATTGGTGGTGGACCCATGTTTGATATGGGACCTTACTATTTAAGTGCATTGGTTCATTTGATGGGACCAATCCGAAGAGTGACTGGATCTGCGAGAGCAAGCTTTCCAGAGCGAAGAATCTTTAGCCAGCCTAAATTCGGTCAAATGATGAAGGTAGAAACACCAACTCATGTATCTGGCGTACTAGATTTTCAGAATGGTGCTATAGGGACAATGATTATGAGCTTTGATGTATGGAGCTCTCAGCTGCCGAGGATTGAGATCTATGGAACTGAAGGGACGCTGCTTGTCCCTGACCCTAATACATTTGGCGGTCCTGTACAAATAAGAAGACAGGGTGAGGATTCGTGGAGCGAGATGCCTTTATCTCATGGATTTACGGACAATAGTAGGGGAATAGGTGTTGCGGATATGGCTTATGCCCTGCAAAACAAAAGGCAGCATCGGGCTAATGGTGAATTAGCTTATCATGTGCTTGAGGCTATGCACGCTTTTCATGCTTCATCTGATTCAAGTAAGCATGTTGAATTAACTAGTACTTGTGAGCGGCCAAACGTGTTGCCTATTGGCATTACAAAAGAGAATTTTCCCTTTACAATTGATTAATTACACTCATATTGTTTAACCGAGTTCAACGTGATAAATACGTTGCTTTCTACCTGAATACTTAATTGATCTAAGGCTACAGTATCCTTTACTTGTAGCCTATTTATATGGTCTAAATTGACATTTATTTCATTCGTCTAGAGATCCATTCAATTGTTCAAAATCAGCTAAACGAAACGGTGAATATAAGGCTATTATGTATTAAGAGTTATCAAAAATGTTAAAAAAGCGTTTACATTTTTGAATTTTCATTTTATAATCAAATTGTCGACAATGTACTATCGACCAAAATAAACGTAAAGGGTGATAGATTATGAGTTCAAAATTTGATAAAGGCTTAGAGGTAAGACGCAGTGTATTAGGCGCGGAGTTTGTAGATCAGGCAATCAATACCGCTAATGATTTTAATAAACCTTTACAGCAGCTTGTGACAGAATACTGCTGGGGAGAAATTTGGACACGCCCTGGCCTAGAGAAAAAACAGCGCAGTCTAATTAATTTAGCCTTGCTTACAGCGTTAAATAAGCCGCATGAGTTTAAGTTACACTTACGCGGAGCACTAAGAAATGGATGTACAAAAGAGGAAATCCAGGAGGTGCTTCTACAATGTGCTATTTATTGCGGAGTCCCTGCTGCGGTGGATAGCTTTAGGAATGCAAACGAGGTTTTTGAGAGCTTGGAAAAAGAAGAGAAATAAAAAGCTTGATAGTGACTATGTTGAATTTTTATAGAGACTATAAAATCAAAGCAATAGACTTAATGAGGGAGAGGAGTATGGGAGCATGAAAAATACTAGAATAGGTTTTATAGGATTAGGAAACATGGGTTATCACATGGCGACACATTTGGCCAACAATGAGCATTCTTTAGTTATCTATGATGTAAGAAGGGAGGTGCTTGACTCCTTCGAACAGGACGTGCAAGCTGAAGATATTTTGAAAGCACATTCACCACAAGAGGTAGCGGATGAAGCGGAAATTATATTAGCAAGTTTACCTACACCCCAGGTTGTAAGAGAGGTGGTGCTAGGTGAAAGAGGTGTCATTCACGGTAAGAAGGTCAAAACGTATATTGATTTATCTACATCGGGGCAAAAGGTAACAAGTGAGGTAGGACTTGCCCTACAGGGACGTGGAATAACGATGCTTGACTCTCCAGTAAGTGGAGGAGTTCCTGGTGCACAAAAGGGAAGCCTATCCTTGATGGTCGCTGGGAGCAGGGAAGCCTATGAGAGGAGCCTTACTCTTCTTGAACATATTGGGAAAAAAATCTTCTATGTGGGTGATGAGGTGGGGCAGGCGCAGGTCATTAAGGTGATAAACAACCTGCTTTCCTCTGCGGCGCTTGCTATTACGTCAGAGGCGATGGTCTTAGGCGTTAAAGCTGGTTTAGATCCCAACATCATGATTGATATCTTAAATGCAAGTAGTGGCAGAAATAGCGCTACAGAGGATAAGTTTAAGAAGTCAATCATTAATCGAAGATTTGATTATGGCTTCAAAACGGATTTAGCGTATAAGGATATTAAATTTTGCCTTGATTTAGCTGATGATTTGGAGGTTCCTATGTGGTTAGGCTCGCAGGTTGAGCATTTTTGGAGGTTTGCAATGAGTCAGGGTGCTAAAAATCAGGATTATACGACGATTATCCGTTATTTCGAGCAATGGGCAGGTGTCCAGGTAGGAAATGAAATAGATCAAAAATCATAAGGGAAGGGTGTTTTCTGTGAATTTATTAAGCAAACGATTCGTTCAATGGCTGTTACTGCTATGTAGCTTTGCTGTTCTCGCAGCGTGTGGGGATGCCAATAATGGGGAACTTGGTCAGGAACAGGATTCCTATGTTCTAGCGTTTGGCGGTGCTTCTCCAGGTGGAGCTGCGTATCAGCTTTCTACAACGTATGCTGAGATCATTAATTCAGCCCTTGATTACGTTCAAGTTAATGTGGAGGTAACTGGTGGAGGGCCTGATAATGTAAGTCTTATACAGAATGGCAGTCTGGACTCTGGTCATGGAAACTCTGGTGTAGGATATAACGCTTACCGTGGCATTGATGATTTTGAGGGAAAAGAACATGGAGATTTAAGAGCCTGGTTTCCACTATACAATTATCCTTTTCAGGTTACCGTTTTGGAGAATAGCTCCATAGAGTCTATAGAGGATTTGAAAGGAAAGCGGATAGGGGTTAACGTACATGGGAGTGGTGGAGAAAAGACCGCAAATCAGGTGTTTACTGCCTTAGGATTAAACAAAGATGAAGACTATAACCCTTATTATTTAGATTATGATGAAGCATTAGACGCTTTGAAAACGGGTAGAATTGATGCTACTGTATTTTCTACAGGTGCTCCAACACCAAGTCTACTAGAGCTTGGAACTACACACGGCTTTAGAATTCTAAATTTTACTGAGGAAGAACTACAGATAATTGATGACAAGTATCCTTATTATGCAGGAGGAACGATACCGGCAGGGACTTATAGCCAGATTGATGAGGATGTTCGGACTGTTTTTGCAGCTACCTTAAATTATATTCATGCGGATTTACCAGAAGAATTAGTTTATGATTTAACAAAAGCAATTTGGGAGAATAAGGATAGGCTTGAATCGGCTCATCCTACACAAAAGGATTTAAATGCTGAGCTTATTGAAAGCGCTTTAATTCCTATTATGCCGCTTCATCCTGGAGCAGAAAGGTACTTTAAGGAAAATGGACTGATTGATTAGTAGTTGTTTTTTGAGAGGAGGCTTTAGTTTATGTCTGAAGCTATAAAAACAGTCGAAGTAACGGATGAGCCGTTTGAACAGAAACGTTCTCTTGAGGGGCGGGATAAGCAAATTGTGTACGCCGTTAGTTTACTAATGGCTACTCTACAAGTGTATCTAATCATCTTTAGCCTGACGGCTCCAATGATTAATACAGGGATATTTCTTATGTTTGTTGCTGTATTAGTATTTTTGCTCTATAAACCGGCTAAAAGGATTACCTCCAATGCTATTCCTTGGTTTGATTGGCTAGCAGCGTTTCTTTCAGCCATACCCTTTTTATATGGGGTCTTATTCTATGAAGAGATTATTGCGAGAGCAACATTTCCAACAGTATTAGATAAAGTCATGATGATTCTTGCTGTACTCGCTATTTTGGAGATGAGCCGGCGCACGATTGGAATTATTCTTCCTTGTATCGCTCTATTATTTGTACTTTATGCGATTTGGGGTGGGAACCTCCCTGGTATTTTTGTTCATAGGGGATATGATTTAGATCGTTTAACAAATACGTTTTTTATGACGACTAATGGAATATATGGTTCTCCTACGAAGGTAGCGGCGACAATGGTTTTTATGTTTGTATTTTTTGGTGCTTTCTTAAACGCTACAGGAGCAAGCAAAGTCATTACTGATGGTTCCTTTTCAATTGCTGGCCGGTTCACAGGTGGACCAGCAAAGGTAGCCATTTTTGCAAGTGCACTAATGGGAAGTGTATCAGGTAGTGCTTCGGCTAATGTAGCTACTACAGGACAATTAACAATCCCATTAATGAAAAAAGTGGGCTATAACAAGGATTTTGCAGCGGGTGTCGAGTCAGCCGCATCTACTGGAGGAACGATAACTCCACCTATTATGGGTGCAGGTGCATTCATCATGGCAGAAACGACAGGAATTCCGTATAGCGATATTGTTAAAGCAGCTATTATTCCGGCGCTATTGTTTTATATGGCTGTCTTTACGTCTACTCATTTCGAAGCAAAAAAGCTTGGATTAAGAGGACTTCCAAAGAAGGATCTACCCCAACTTATCCATGTATTGAAAAAAGGCTTCCATGTGCTGTTACCTTTAGTTTTTCTTATTGTTTTGATACTGATGTATTTTCCTGTGATGCATGCAGCCTTTTATTCAACGATCGCGTTGATTGTGGCGGCTATGCTACATCCAGCAACTAGGATAAAAATAAAAGAAATATTTAACGCTGTAGCTAATTCAGCCCATATGGTTTTACAAGCAGCCGCCGCTTGTGCCTGTGCAGGAATTGTGATCGGAGTGCTTAATTTAACAGGCTTAGGGCTAAGGTTTTCTACGGTTACATTACAGCTTGCTGGACACAGTCTATTTTTAGCCTTATTTTTTACTATGGTTATTGCCATTATATTAGGGATGGGTCTGCCTCCAGTGGCAGCGTATATTATTGGAGCTGCTGTTGCCGCTCCAGCCTTAACAAATTTAGGGTTCCCGTTGCTGGCTAGTCATTTGTTTATTTTCTATTTCGCTGCCATATCATCTATAACTCCTCCGGTTGCGGTAACAGCGTATATTGGAGCAGGTATTGCTGGTGGAAGTCCTATAAAAACGGCTGTTATAAGTTGTCTACTTGGTTTACCAGCGTTTATTGTACCGTACATGTTTATGTTTTCCGATGTCTTTCTTTTACAAAGTGAGCCACTAGAGTTTATTTTACTTATCGTTCCTACAACGATTGGATTTATTTGTTTGAGTACAGGTATTATTGGCTTTTTTAGCAAGCGGTTAATCATGGTAGAAAGGATGACTTTTATTGCTAGTGGGATCTTACTTTTAATTTTCGATTATCTTACTAGTTCAATAGGGCTAGGATTACTAATAGGGATATTAATTTATCACTATAAACGTAAGGACAATGTTCGAGTACAAGCTACATCAAATTAGCTCTGAACGCTATCTACTATAGGATTAATATTTAATAAAGAGGAGGAAAAGAGAGATGATACAGAGAGGACTGATTATAGGGTCTGAAGAGATTAGAACGGAAGAAGTATTTTCCGTGTACAATAAGTTTTCTAATGAGAAGCTGGCTCAGATTGCAAAAGCAGAGGAGAAGCATGTTGACTTAGCCGTTCAGGTCGCAAAGGAGACGTTTCATCATGATGCTCTAAGTCCATATGAGCGTTATGAAATCCTTAACAAAGCAGCGCTTCTTCTACAAAAAAGGAAAGAGGAAATAGCTAAGACTTTAGTTGCTGAAGTCGGTAAAACGATTAAAGAAGCAAGAATTGAAGTGGATCGGTCTGTACAAACGATGCTTTTATCCTCAGAGGAGGCCAAACGACTGGGGGGAGAGGTCTTACCTCTTTCTGCCAGCCCAGGAAGTGAGAATAAATTTGGCTATTACGTTCGGAGTCCGATTGGTGTCATTTGTGCCATCACACCATTTAATGTGCCATTAAATTTATCCTGTCACAAAATAGGACCAGCACTAGCTGCAGGGAATACAGTCGTTTGGAAGCCAGCATCGGACACGCCATTGTCTGCTTATATATTAATGGATACACTACTCGAAGCTGGTTTACCAGCAGGATATGTGAATTTAATTTGCGGCTCTGGGGCAAGCCTAGGGAAATGGTTACTACAGGATCAGAGAATTGGAAAGTACACGTTTACAGGTAGCTCCGGTGTAGGGAAAAAAATGAAGGAGCAAAGTGGGTTTAGAAGTGTATCCTTAGAGCTAGGAAACAATTCACCAAACATTGTTCATCACGATGCAGATTTGGATCAAGCGGCTCAAATGTGTACGCTTCGAGGTTTTTTTAGCGCGGGACAGGCTTGTATTTCTGTTCAGAGAATTTATGTTCAGCGAGACGTGAAGGATAAATTTTTAGAAAAGCTGGTGGAGTATACCAATAAACTAAAGCTGGGTGATCCGTTTGATGAAGAGACGGATATTGGTCCGCTAATTAGTGTAGGTGAAGCAAATCGGGTTAAAGAATGGATTGATGAGGCGGTAGGACAGGGCGCAAAAATCGTAGTTGGTGGGCAGCAGGACGGAGCTTTTATTGAACCAACTATTTTAGAAAATGTTAAGGCGGAGATGAAGGTTGTTTGTCAGGAGGTTTTTGGTCCAGTCCTGACTGTGATTCCATATGATGAGCTTGATGACGCTATTAGACAGGCAAATGATAGTGAATACGGCTTGCAATCTGGTATTTTTACTTCAAATCTAAATCACGCCATGTATGCGGCTAAAAAGCTGCAAACAGGTGGTGTTATTATTAACGATGCCTCGACGTACAGAGCTGATCTTATGCCTTATGGTGGGATTAAAAATAGTGGTATAGGTCGGGAAGGGCCTCGCTTTGCTATAGAACAAATGACTGAATTAAAAGTGGTCGTTATGAATCTATAAAAAGATTATTTAATGAGGGGTTGCTGATATCTGCCCTTCATTTTCTCTTTTTTGCAAGGGAGCAGTGAGATGTGGAATAAAAAAGCAATGTGGATTGTGCTCATAGCTATCGCCTTTCTATATATTCTGTTTGTGCTTGACGATCAAGTAAATTGGGAAATTCGCGCAGCGCTTGCTGTCACATTTCTAGGGATTAGTCTATGGATTATAGAGCTTGTTCCATTTGGTTTGACATCAGTTCTAATTTTGATCCTGTATCTCATGTTCCAGGTATCCACAGTAGAGACGGTATTAAGTGGCTATGCGTCAGGAGCTGTTTTTTTGATCTTGGGTGGAATGATGCTAGCCAACGGTGTAAACCAAACATTTTTAGGTCAACGAATGGTGTATTATATTTTAAAAATAACAGGCAATAAGGCAACCTCTCTTCTGTTAGGAATCATCATGGTGCCACAAATCCTAGCTATATTTATTCCAGCATCAGCAGTGCGGGCAGCATTAATTTTACCCATTGTTCTATCACTTATTTCTTTGTTAAAGCTAGAAGATCAGGTGAACTTTAAAAAACAAATGATGCTTGCATTAGCGTATGGAGGAAATGTATCTGGGGTTGGCTTACTTCCTGCAGCTATTGGAAATATACTAGTAGTAGAGCTTGTTTATTTATATACGGATCATGTGATTTCCTATTTTGATTGGTTTTTATACGCTTTTCCCATTTGGTTGTTGTCTATACCTGTCACTTGGTATGTTGTAAAGAAGGCTTATCCGTTAGATGGAGTTAAACTAGGTAACGTCAAAGGTGAGATAGATGGTCAGCTACAAAAATTAGGGAAGCTAACGATGGCTGAGAAAAAATGTATAGGTATTCTTCTACTTACGGTTACTCTTTGGACAACACAGTCTGTTCATGGGCTACATCCTGCTTTTCCCACCTTGCTAGCAGCTATTCTGATAGGTTTACCAAAGCTTGGATTTGCTAGCTGGGAAGAGCTTACGAAGGTAAATATAAATACGCTTCTGCTTATAGGGACAACGATGTCTATAGGAATAGTACTTATAGATACGGGTGCAATAAAGTATCTCACTTCTATTCTGTTCACAGAATGGATGCTACAGCTTTTAGCTCAACCGATCCTATCTATTCTCATCCTTGTCCTTATTGTTCAATTTGTTCATTTAGGGGTATCTATTGTGAATACAGTTGTAGTTGCTCTAGTACCCGTTACGATAAGTTTAGCTATGGAGCTGGCCATGGACCCTGTATTATTTGCTATGGTAACAGGTATTGCCAGCATTTTTGGTTTTATCCTCGTTGTTGAATCTATTCCTAACGTGATTGCCTATGGAACGGGTTTAATAGGGCAGCGTGATTTTATTAAGCCAGGTATAAAGCTGACCTTTTTGACAACGATCATTATCGTGCTAGTCTCCTTTACATGGTGGAAATGGATTGGCTTAAGCTAGTAGGATATACAGTTCTGATTAAGAAATATAAGCATAGTATAGCTTTTTGAGTTACAAATGGTAAATAAAAAGGCAGGGAAATGCATGTATTTGTAGAATATACAGTTAAATGGAACTCAATAATTGATAAAGGTATGATAGATATGATTAAATTCGAACACCTAACATTATCACAACGAATAGCTGAAACGATAGCGAGCCAAATTGTTGAAGGAAAGCTTAATCCTGGAGAGCGGTTGATTGAAAATGAGCTTTCAGACCTATTTGGTACCAGTAGATCACCAATCAGGGAAGCTTTATATATACTTGAAAGTCAGGGAATCGTTGAAAGAATTCCGAGAAAAGGAGTTCTCGTTAAAAATTACTCAAAAAAAGAAGTGTTTGATTTATATTATGTAGTCTATAACTTAACCGAAATTGCCCTTAAAAAAGGGATGGAAACGTATACGGAGGAGCAGTTAAAAGCATTATATGACTTAATTAAGAAAATGGAAGAAACGATTGAGAGTAGAGAAATGAAGAACTGTTTTTTATTAATTGAACAGCTTCATATGAAGTTGTTTGAGCTGCCAGATAATAAGGTTCTTGAAGACTTGTATCAGAGGGTAAATATGCGTTGGACCACGTTTCGCTATCTTTCTTTGTCTCATCCTGATAGTTTAAAGCGATCTATTCAGGAATATAAAGAAATCGTTATTAGCTTAGAGCAGAAAGACTTTACACGTATTCCTCCTATACTAGAGAAGAAGAAGTCAAGGGCTTTATCTGTTCTTGAAAAGCTTGTGGCAGAGTAAAGGCAATAGATTGAAAAGGTACTCTTAGATGGACAGAGTGATCCTTTCATTTTAGTAGATATGTAGTAAAGAAAAGCTGCACCTAACAAAAAGGTTGCAGCTTTATTATTGAAGATGCTTAAGAAGTCATGGTTAGAGGAAGGTAAGCTTCACCAGCAAGTGAAAAGTCTATCTAACATCATGCATCACAAGGATGGGCAATAGGTAAGTGGATGTGAATTTCGACCATTTTATTAGTGAAAGTCTTAGTTGTAATTTAAAAAAAATTAATATGGAGGTTGTTATTTTAGAACTTAAATCACTTATATATTAGAGAAGGCATTATTGAGAAGTAGGGAAATAGAGTGAAGATCAGATAAGATCTGTCCATATTTCTCTTTTCTTTTATTTGAACTAATGCCTATCAATCTCTAAGGAGCCATTCCTGTAATGAAGTAATTTGAGGTTTGAGTAGAAAAGCGCCACTTGGTATACTGGGAAACGTTCCAAGCAGAGAACAAATCCCA